>JACCUL010000009.1 GCA_013811855.1 Acidimicrobiia bacterium | reverse complement strand
TAGGGGAGCGTGTGCTGGCAGTTGCTGCAGCCGAACGTCCAGAAGTCGTAGAGCACGACGTTGCCCTCGAGGTCGGCGGCGGTGAGCGGCTCGGTGTTCAGCCATCCGGTGGGCTGCAGCGGCGGCGCCGACTCGGTCTCGATCGGCAGCGCCTCGGCGGAGGCCACGCGGGGTGGCTCGACGATGTCCTCGCTCGACGAACGCCGGGCGACGGCGATCGCCGACACGGCGACGACGACCAGCGCGACGAACGAGAGACGGGCGAACCTGGGGCTCATGGCCCGTCACGGGCGGAAGTCTCGATCACGCCCTCCAGCGTGACGGTCATCCCTCACGCCGTGGCAACGGAGCGCGCAACGATCGCGAAACGCCCGCTTCGGCCGCGTCGCCGACGTCCGCCTGCGTCTGGTGGGTGATCGAGCGGCCTCCGATGTAGACCGCCCGGATGCGGTCGGGGAGCGTGTCGACCTGGCGCGGATCGCCGTCGACGAGCACCATGTCGGCGAGCTTGCCGGGCTCGAGCGTGCCGACGTCGGCTTCGACGCCGAGGAGCTCGGCGGCGGTGCGGGTGGTGGCCACGAGCGCCCGCTCCGGAGTCATCCCGCACTCCACCATCAGCGCCAGTTCCTCGAGGTTGCGGCCGTGCGGCGTGACGCCGGAGTCGGTGCCCATGGCGACGTTGACGCCGGCGGCGATCGCCGCCGAGATCGATGCGGAGTGTGCCTCCATCACCATCTTCGTCTTGACGACCGCTTCGGGCGGCACCGCCATGCCCGCATCGGCGGCCTCGAGCACGCCACGCGGCGCCATCAGCGTGGGCACGAGGTACGTACCGCGGTCGAGCATCATCTCGATCGCCTCGTCGTCGAGATAGATGCCGTGCTCGATCGAGCGGATCCCGTTGCGCACGGCAGCTTTGATCCCGTCGGTCGCCTGAGCGTGCGCCATCACCCAGATCCCGGCGGCCGCCGCCTCCTCGACGAGCACCGACAGCTCGGCGTCGCGGAAGTGCCCGTGGCGGGGGTCGTCGCGGGGCGAGAGCACGCCGCCGCTCGTGCACACCTTGATCACGTCGGCGCCGGCGCGGACGAGCTCGCGCACCTTGCGCCGCATCTGGTCGGGGCCGTCGACGATGGGATCGGGGAGGCCGGGGTGGGGCACCCCGAACGTCGGCACGCTGGCCCCGCAGACCTGCCAGTCGTCGCAGTGCCCGCCGGTCTGGGACAGGGCGGTGATCGAGATCGTCATCCGCGGCCCGTCGATCAAGCCCTGGTCGCGGGCGACCTTGATCCCGAGGTCGCTGCCGCCGGCTTCGCGGATCGACGTGATCCCGGCGGCCAGCGTCGCCTGCATGTTGCGGGCCGCCTCGAAGAAGCGCAGTGAGAACGGCGTGCGCACGGCGTGCATCGGATCCAGGTTGCCGCTGACCGTGAAGTGCACGTGGCAGTCGATGAACCCCGGGAGCACCGTGGCGCCGGCGCAGTCGACCTCGTCGTCGCCGTCGAGCCCGGTCCCGACCTCGACGATCCGGCCGTCCTCGACGGCCACGTCGCCGTCGGCGATGTCGTGGTTGGTGGCATCGAACACCTGGCCGCCGTGGAACACCGTACGCATGGGGCCGACGGTACCCGTGGCGGGTCAGCCCCTGATCCGCTCGTTGCCCGGGTCGTACAACGGGCGCCGCGAGGCGATCGCCGGCACGCACCGGCCGGCGACGTCGAGCTCCCACGTCCCTTCCCGGAGCCAGCTCGCGGTCACCGGCTCGCCGGCCTCGACCATCGCCAACCCGACGGCGGCGCCGAGCGTGAACCCGTACGACGCCGCCCGGACGTATCCGACGGGTCGCCCGTCGCGGTGCACGACCTCGCCGTGGTGCAGCAATGGGTCCGGGTCAGTCAGTTGCACCTGCACCAAACGGCGCGTTGGCGGTCCCGTGTCCCGGCTGGCGACGACGGCCTCGCGGCCGATGAAGCCGCCGGGTTTGTCTACGTCGACGGCGAAGCCGAGCCCGGCCTCGATGACGCTGTCGGTGTTGTCGACGTCGTGCCCGTAGTCGCGGTAGCCCTTCTCCATCCGCAGGCTGCCGAGCGCCTTCAGCCCGGCGTGGCGCAGGTCGGCGTGCTGACCGGCGTCGACCAGGCGGTCGTATACGTGCGCCGCCTGCTCGGCCGGCACGTACAGCTCGTAGCCGAGCTCGCCGACGTACGTGATCCGGATGCACAGCACGCGGGCGAAGCCGATGTCGATCGTGCGGGCGGTGCGGAACGGGAACGCCTCGGCGGACAGGTCGCAGCTCGTGATCGACTGGAGGAGCTGGCGCGATCGAGGTCCCTGCACGTTGAGCTGGGCGTAGCCCGATGTGACGTCGGTGGCGAACGCGTGGCCGCCGTCGAAGTGCCGTCGCAGCCATGTCTCGACGTGACGATGGGCGGTATCGGTGGCGACGACCAAGAAGCGGTCCTCGTCGAGCTTGGTCACCGTCAGGTCGGCCTCGAGTGTCCCACCCTCGTTGAGCCACTGGGTGTACGTGATCGTCTCCGGTGCGCCATCGACATCGTTGGCCGAGATCCGGTTGAGCAGCCGACCGGCGTCTGCCCCCTGGACGCTGAACTTGGACATGAACGACATGTCAATCACGATCGCCCCACTGCGGGCGGCCTCGTGTTCGCCGCGCCACTGCGGCCAGCAGCGGGGACGGCCCCACGTCAGCGGCCCAGGGTCGGGCGCCTCGCCGTCCGTCGCGTACCACTCCGGGCTCTCCCACCCGCTGACATCCTTGAAGTGCGCCCCTCGCGCCGCCAGGCGACCGTGGAGCGGCGACACCTTGGCTCCGCGTGCCGTGCGCATCGACCGACCCGGGTAGTGGCACTGGTAGACCAGCCCGAGCGACTCGACGGTGCGCGTCCGGCGGTACTCGGGGTTGGCCTGGTGCGGGTGGAGGCGGTCGATGTTGATGGCGGTCACGTCGACGTCGGGGCGGCCGGTGAGGATCCAGTGGGCGAGCACGCGGCCGAGCCCTCCGCCGGTGAGGATGCCGATCGAGTTGAGCCCGGCGGCGACGAAGTAGTTGCGCAGTTCCGGCGCCTCGCCGACGATCGGCGACAGGTCGGGGGTGAAGCTCTCCGGCCCGCAGAAGAACGTGCGGATACCGGTGTCCATCGAGATCGGCACGCGGCTCATGGCCCGTTCGACATAGGGCCCCATGCGGTCCCAGTCGGGCGGGATCTGCCCGAACGAGAAGTCGGTCGGGATCCCGTCCACCCGCCACGGCGCGCACTCGGCCTCGAACAGGCCGATCATCAGGCCGCCGACCTCCTCCCGGTAGTAGCCGTAGTTGGCGGGATCCTCGATCACCGGCCAGTCGGGCGACAGGTCGGCGATGTGGTCGGTGATGAGGTAGTAGTGCTCGGCGGCCTGCAGCGGGACGTTCACGCCCGCCGTCGCGGCGAGCTGGCGAGCCCACATGCCGGCGCAGTTGACGACGAACTCGGCCTCGAGGTCGCCCTTGTCGGTGCGTACCCCGACGACGGCGCCGTCCCGGCGCAGCACGCCCGTCGCCGCGACGCCTTGCACGATCCGCACGCCGAGCTGGCGGGCGCCCCTGGCCAGCGACATGGTGACGTCGACGGGGTTGGCCCGACCGTCCTCGGCGACGTAGAACCCGGCCAGCACGTCGTCCGTTCGGGCGAGCGGGAACATCTCGGCCACCTCGCGCGCCGAGACCTCGTGCACGTCAACACCGCAGAACCGGTTGAAGGCGGCGACCCGGCGGTACTCCTCCAGGCGATCCGGTTCAGTCGCCAACTCGATGAACCCGACCGGCTTGAACCCGGTGGCCAGGCCCGTCTCGGCCTCGAGACGGCCGTAGAGGTCGGCCGTGTACTTGCGCATCTCGGTGCTCGTCTCGGACATCGAACCGAACGTCACGATCAGGCCGGCGGAGTGCCACGTGGTGCCGGAGGTGAGCTGGTCCCGTTCGAGGAGGACGACGTCGGTGCAGCCCATGTGGGCGAGGTGGTAGGCGACCGAGCAGCCGATCACCCCTCCGCCGAGGACGACGACCCGGGCCCGAGCCGGTAGGTCGGGGCCGGTGGCTGCCGCGGCGCCCATCGGACCGGATCGTAGCGATGCCCGATTTGTGTCACCGCACGTGCGCCGATGTGGCCACGTGTGGTGACACAAACTGGGGACGCCCCCGAGCACGGGCCGCGGCGTGACGCTGTCGTGCGCGACAGTGGGGTTCATGAAGATTGGTGATGTCGCATCGGCCGTGGGCAAGGGGCTCGCCGCCGGACTGGTCGGCACGGCGGCGATGACGGTGTCGAGCAGTCTCGGGGCCAAGGCGCGGCACCGGGAAGCGAGCACGGCACCGGCCGACGCCGCCGGCAAGGTCCTCGGCGTGCAACCGCGCGACGCGGCCGGCAAGGCCCGCTTCTCGAACGCCGTGCATTGGGGCTACGGGACCTCGTGGGGCGCGGTTCGCGGCGTCCTCGCCGCCGTCGGGCTCGGAGGGCCCGCCGGGTCGGTGGTTCACTGGGGGACGGTGTGGGGCTCCGGGCTCGTGGTGCTGCCGAAGCTCGACGTTGCGCCGCCGGTCAAGGAGTGGGGGGCCAAGGAGCTCGCCATCGACGCGTTCCACCACGCCGTCTACGCCGCGGCGACGGGGCTGGCCTACGTCGTCCTCGACCGTCGCTCGGCCTGACCGCGTGCGGACGAAGAGGAGGGCCGCTCACCGCTCGAGGATGGAGAGGACCTCGTCCTCGGCGAGGGCGCCCGGCGCTGAGCCCGTTGCCTCGAGCTGCCGGATGAGGCGCTGCAGCAACTCGTTCAGCGGCGCGGGCACGCCGTGAAGTCGAGCCAGGCGGGCGATCTCGCCGTTGATGAAGTCCGTCTCCGTGGGGCTTCCGCGTTGCAGGCTCTGCCACGTCGAACCTCCCGCGCGCGGCTCACCATCGACATCGTGCAGGGACAGGATGTCGCCTCGTCGGTCGCGGTCCTCGTCGTCGGAGGCGTGCTCGATCCCCGCCGCGGCGAGCACGGCGCGCCCTTCGGCGTTGACGATCGCCCCGAGCGGGCCGGAACGGGCCGGGGCGCCGCAGACCGCCTCGACGGCGTTGCCGAGGTTCGTGATGAGCTTGGCCCACTTCCAGCGGGCGACGTCCTCGATCGGTCGGGACTCGAAGCCGGCGTGACGGAACGCCGTGGAGATCGCCTTGGCCGTGGCGTCGACTCCTCGGGGGAACCGACCGACGTCGAGGATGCCGGGCACCGGGTGGGAGTGGGCGACGACGACACCGGGGCGTAGGTGCACCGTCGGGCAGATCACGACCACGCCGTAGACGTGCTCGACGTAGCGCATCGCCTCGGACTCGTTGGTCACGCCGTTCTGCACACAGACGACGGGCACGTCGATGTTCGCCGCCGCGGCGAGCTGACGTAGGAGCCCGGCGGTGTCGTGGCTCTTGACCGTGAGGAGCGCAACATCGTTCGGCTGCCAGTCGATCTCTTTCGGGCCGGCGACGGCCGGCATGCCGACGATCTGCGAGCCTGCGGGATCGCGCAGCTCCAGACCGTGGGCCTGGATGGCGGCGAGATGTTGGCCCCGCGCGATCACTGCGACGTCGTGCCCCGACGCCGCCAGCCGCACCGCCACGGTGCCGCCGACCGCACCCGCTCCGACGATGACGAACCGCACACTTTGACCCTACGAGCCCGATTCCGGGGCGCGGCCCTGCCGGCTCACCTTCGTGTCCGCGGCGTCACAGGGTGACGAGAGCGCGGCGGTGGGGTAACGCCATCGGGTGGCGATCGATACCTACGAGCTGAGCCTGGCCGTCGTCGGCCTGGCTGCGCTCCTGGCCGCGTGGCTGCCGGCGTTCCTCGACGACCGTGCGTTGTCGCTGCCCATCATCCTCGTGGGCATCGGGGCCGTCGTCTTCGCTGTGCCGTCCCCGTTGCAGGCGCCCGATCCGCGCCTGCACCTCGAACTGACGGAGCGGATCGCCGAGGTCGGCGTGCTCGTCGCGCTCGTCGGTGCGGGGCTCTCGATCGATCGGCCGATCGGCTGGCGGCGGTGGAGAGCGACGTGGCGGCTGCTGCTGGTCGCCCTGCCCGCGGGTGTGGTCGTCACCGCGGTGGTCGGCTGGTGGTGGCTCGGCCTCGTGCCGGCCAGCGCGCTGTTGCTCGGCGCGGTGTTGGCGCCCACCGATCCAGTCCTGGCCGCTGACGTGGAGGTCGGCGAACCCACTGTCGACGGCGACCGCGACGAGGTCGTCGCCGAGGACGAGGTCCGTGTCACCCTGACCAGCGAGGCCGGGCTGAACGACGGGCTGGCGTTCCCGTTCGTGTACGCCGCCGTCGCCATCGCCGCCAGCGGTACGTCGCCTGGAGGATGGGTCGGGCGCTGGATCGTCGTCGACGTCGGGTACCGGATCGTCGCCGGTGTCGTGGTCGGTGTGGCCATCGGTTGGCTGCTGGGCCGGATCACGTTCCGGCCGCCGGGGCGCACGAGTTCGCTGGCCGACGCATCGGAGGGGTTCGTCGGCATCGCCGCCATGTTCCTGTCCTACGGCGCCGCGGAGGTGGTCCACGGGTACGGCTTCGTGGCCGTGTTCCTGGCCGCGGTCACGCTCCGGAGCGGAGAGCGCGGCCATCCCTATCACCAGGTGTTGCACGGGTTCACGTCACAGGTCGAGCGGCTCGTGATCGTCGT
The DNA here is from genome assembly GCA_013811855.1 of Acidimicrobiia bacterium. Taxonomy (GTDB): domain Bacteria; phylum Actinomycetota; class Acidimicrobiia; order Acidimicrobiales; family Ilumatobacteraceae; genus JALZMG01. The sequence goes on along the minus strand of JACCUL010000009.1, from coordinate 7,932 downwards.
GTTGCTGATGCTCTTTGGTGGTGCGCTCGTCGGCGGTCTCCTGGACGCCGTGACGTGGCCCGCCGTGGCGGTGGCGCTCACCTTGATCCTCGTGATCCGGCCGCTCACCGCTCGGATCAGCCTCATCGGCATCCGGGTCACGCACGCCGAGCGGGCCACGATCAGCTTCTTCGGGATCCGCGGCATCGCGTCGCTGTACTACATGGCGGTCGCGTTGCGATCCGAACCGTTCCCGGGTGCCGAGCTGTTGTGGTCGACCGTCGCGCTGACCGTCGCCATGTCGATCGTGATCCACGGAGTCGCCGCGACGCCTGTCCTGCGCGTCCTCGATCGCCGGCGAGCCCGTCGGCACGCCGCCGCCGACACGTTGCGCGATCGTCGTCGATTCCTCGATTCGTCGGCACACGTGTAACCTCGCGCACGGCACGGCGATCACACCGTGTCGGGCCGGCCGTAGCCGGTCCACGAGCGATACTCCGGCCCTCGGTAGCGCGTCGAATCATCCCGCCCGACGCCCGGAGGTTCCATGTTCACTGCGGACTCGCTCACGCCAGTCACCCCTCGACGCTCCGCTCGCTCGCAGGCGCAACGAGGGGTGCTCCGCAACGTCGTGTGGCTGCGCGGCGATCACGACCTGTCGACCGCTCCCGCGCTCTGGCAGACGATGACCCGGACCGCTCAGCTCGACGACGCCGATCTCGTGATCGACCTCAGCGGTGTCACGTTCATGGACGCATCCACCGTCGGCGTGCTCATGCGCACCCGAGAACTGCTCGAAGGGAGTCCGTGGGTTCTCGAGATGCGCTCACCGTCCCCGTGCGCGCGTCATGTGCTGGGCGTCTGCGGCCTTCTGTTCGCCTTGCAACAGGTACGACAGACCCCACGGACGGTTGTCGGGAGACGCGTGACCTGAGCGCGGGCGCCGTGCCCCGCTCGTGTCAGCCGTCTCGGGGATCGAGGGTTCCGCGGCGGTGGGCGGTGGCGCGTACGCCGAGGTCGGGGTTGTCGGTGAAGAAGCCGTCCATCCCGGCGGCGAGGAAGACGCGCAGCTCGCCGACCAGGTCGCCGGGCGCTTCGAGGTCGGGACCACTGCGCAACGACGCCGGCAGGAACCGGTTCTCCCGGCGGAACGTCCAGCCGTGGACGACGAGGCCGCGCCGGTGGGCGTCGGCGATCACGCTCGACGGCCGCAGCAGGTCGCCGACCGCGTTGCGCGCGATGAGCACGTCCTTGCAGACCCCGATGCCGTCGGCGTAGCCGGCGACGTCCCGCCGGCCGGTCGGCGTGACGAGGTCGGCGTAGGTCCGGCGGTCACCGGCGGCGACGAGGTCGTAGGGCGCCCCCGAGCAGTTGATCAACTGCACGATCGGTAGGTCGGTCATCTCGTCCAGGCGGCGCAGGTTGCCGACCTCGAAGCTCTGGATGAACACCGGCGACCGTCGTCCGCCGTAGCCGTTGTCACCGAGGACGCGGACGAGCTCGGCTTCGAGCGGGAGCCCGATGGAGGCGAAGTAGGTCGGGTGCTTCGTCTCGGGATAGACGCCGACCGGTCGGCCGCCACACGTGCGCGAGCGGCGGGCCAGGTCGAGGACCTCGTCGAACGTGGGCACCTGGTACAGGCCGTTGAACGCGGTGTTGCCGGGGCGCGTCGTCGGAATCCGCTCGATCGCCCGAAGCGTCTTCAGCTCGACGAGCGTGAAGTCCTCGGTGAACCAACCCGTGACGGCGACGCCGTCGATCGTCTTCGTCGTGCGCCGGTCGGCGAACTCGGGGTGGCTGGCGACGTCGGTGGTCCCGCCGATCTCGTTCTCGTGCCGGGCGACGAGGACGCCGTCCTTGGTGGCGACCAGGTCGGGCTCGATGTAGTCGGCGCATTGCAGGATCGCCGTCTCGTACGCGGCCATGGTGTGCTCGGGCCGGTAGCCGCTGGCCCCGCGATGGCCGATCACGAGCGGCTCCCGGCGATGGCCCTGGCGCGCCCGTTGGAGGTCGATCACGATCAGCTCGGTGTCGTCGGGCGTGCCCGGCACCCGACCGTTGCCGCCAGGATAGTTGTTGTCGAGCCCGACGAGCAGCCGCCGACCGCCGAGCGGGAGCACGACCTCGACGGATTGCAGGGCGAACGCGAACGGGTCGCTGACACCGTAGGCGCCCGGTGCCGCGGCGACGCCGATGCGCTCCGGGTTGGCGATGCGCAACAGGTCGGCGACGAGCTCCTTGCGGACGAACGAGTCGGTGTCGGTGCGGCGCAGATCGATCTCGTAGATCCGCTTGGTCACCGAGGCCGGTCCCTGGAAGTCGTCACGCTCGATCGAGACGATGCGGTGCCGGCGGGACATGAAGGCGTCGCCGATCACGTTGGCGTCAGCATCGGTCTCGTACTGCCAGCGCCGGCCCGTGTACGACGACGACGCCACGTCGAACTCGTAGATGAACCGGCGCCGCTTGACCGGGTCGTCGACGAAGGCGCCTTCGACGATCGGGTACAGACGCCGCCCGTCGGGCGAGGCGGCCAGCGCTTCAAACCCGCGGCTGGAGCCGATGCGCGGCGTCTCGCCCGGTGCCAGTGTCGGGTTCGCCGGCGACTTGCCGTCCGGGAACGGCCCGAACTCCTCGCCGATCCAGAACGTGCCGTCGTCGAGCCGGACGACCGACTCGATGTCGAAGTCGCTCCCCGTCAGCAGTCGCCCGGTCGTTGTCCCGTTGACGATCGGGAGGGGATCTTGCGCTGCGGATCGCGCAGCGAGATGTATCGACCGACCTCGATCCCGCCCTCGCCACCCTCGGCGGTCTCCCAGCTCGGGCGAATGCGATAGAGCCGCAGGAGGAAGTCGGGTGAGTTGGCCTTGGTGCCGAAGCCGTTGTCCGGCATCGCCCAGAACGTGCCGTCACCGTTGTCGACCATGCCCGAGAAACCGGGGATGACCTGACCCGGGTACGGCGGCGTGCGGCCGTTGGCCGGCGTGGACAGCGCGCCCGACGGCGGGCCGGGCGCCAGGTAGTCCGCCGACAGCGTGGCCCGGCGGTCCAGGACGGGAACCCGCTGGCGCCGGTGGCCGCCGCCACCATCGGCGCCATCGCCGGCAGCCAACCCGGCCGGGGCGGCGACGGAGGCGACGGCGATGAGCAGTCCGAGCACGAGCTGACGGCGCGGCGACGATCTGGCGGCGGTGGTCATGATCCGATGATGCCGCCGCCGATCTTGCGGATGGCCACGGTTGCTGAGCGGGGCCGGCCGTTGGGGTGGTAGTCGGGCCAGTTGCTGACCACTCGGGGGTCGGCGGGTGTTGGGGTGCCCCAGGCGGTGGTTGCCTCGCCTGGGTGTTGGACGTTGACGAACAGTGTTTGGCCGTCGGGGGTCGGGGTGGCGCCGGTGATCTCGCAGCCGCGGGGGCCGACGAGGAAGCGGCGGATCTTGCCGCTGTGGGGGTCGGCGGCGAGCATGGCGTTGTTGGCGATGTGGTCGTAGCCGCGGCTGGCCAGGTTTTGTGACGAGTTGGAGATGTCGGTCTGGATCCACAGCCGACCTTCACGGTCGAAGCGCAGGCCGTCGGGTGATCCGAAGATGTCGCCGTTGATGTCGACGGCCGGGTCGTAGGCGGGGTCGCCGGCGAGCACGAAGACGTCCCAGTGGAAGTGGGTCCCGGTCTGGTCGCCGCCGTCTTCGCGCCAGCGGATGATGTGGCCGTAGGGGTTGGGGAATCGGGGGTTGGGGGTGTTGGCGCCGCTGGTGCCGTTGGTCAAGGCGACGAACAGGTGCCCGGTGTGGGGGTGCTCGGCGATCCACTCCGGGCGGTCCATCTTCGTCGCCCCGAGCACGTCGGCGGCTTGGCGGGTGCGCAACAACACGTCGGCCTGATCGGCGAACCCGTTGCCGACGGTGAGGTTGCTCCGGCCGTGCACCAGCGGCACCCAGTCGCCGCTGCCGTCGTCGTTGAAACGGGCGACGTACAAGGTGCCTTCGTCGAGGGGGTGGCGGCCCTCGGCGCGCATCGTGCGCCACGGCGCCGCGCTGACGTACTTGTAGATGTAGTCCTTGTCTTGGTCGTCGCCCATGTACACCACGACACGGCCCCGCGACGTGGTGACCAGCGCACCCTCATGTTTGATCCGACCCAGCGCCGTGTGTTTGACCGGCGTCGACGTCGGGTCCCACGGGTCGATCTCCACGACCCACCCGAACCGGTTCGGCTCGTTGCGGTTCACGGCCAAGTCGAAGCGGGCGTCGGCTTCGAACCAGCGGTACCCGAACCCGACGGCGTCGAGGCCGTAACGGGTCTCGGTGGCGGTGGCCACGAAGGTCGGGTCGGTGGTGCCGAAGTAGCCGTTGAAGTTCTCCTCGCAGGCCAAGTACGTGCCCCACGGCGTGGCCCCGTTGGCGCAGTTGTTCAACGTCCCCAACGGCGGCCCCACCGCCTGCAGCGCCGGATGGTCGGCGGCGACGGGTCCGGAGAAGGTGACCGGGGTGGTCCCGGTGATGCGCCGGTTGTACGGCGAGTCGACATGGCGCCAGGTGTCACCGGACCGGCGCACCTCGATCACCGTGACACCGTGGCCGGCCAACGCCTTGGCCACCTTCTCCGGCGTCATCGTGGCGTCCCCGTCGGAGTAGAGCAGGGTGCGGTCGATGTACTCGTGGTTGAGCACCAACAGCCCGGCCCGGTTGGGGTGGCTGCGCTGCAACGGGAAGTAGTGCATCCCGTCGTGATGGGTGCCGACCTGCTGGGCCTGCTCCGCGGCGGTGTTGGAGGCGTCCGCCTGCCACGCCGGACCGCCCGAATGCAGCGGCGTCCCCCACGGGATGATCACCTGCGCCGTATAGCCGTCGGCGACCACGAACTCGTCGGCGGCGCTCGGCGCCACGCTGTCGAAACCGAACCGCAGCCGCCGGGCAGACGGAGCGACGGCAGCCGCCGCCGTCGAGGCGGCCGCCCCAGCCGAGCGCCCGACGACCGACGAGCCACCCAAGAACCCGATCGTCGCCGCCCCCAGCCCCCCTCCCAGCACCGCCCGCCGCGACATCCGGGCTTCGATCATGCTGGCCAGCTCCGGGTTGGCCGAAGGGTTCGAACTCTGGTCGTCGGGATCGCGCATGGCCACCTCGTCTGTCGTCGGGATCGCTCCCCGGATTGACGAGCGACGCCGCGCACGTTGGCAGGCGGCGATGACGACGGGCTGGCCCAGAGGTGAACGGTGGCCGAACGTTCGGCCACGTCCGAGCACGCCCCTCGGGGAGGCCGTCCGTGATCAGGCGCTGCGGGAGCGGAAGATGCTGTACCCGCCTGGGCCCACCAGACACCCGGCGACGATCAACACGACGCCCAAGATGATCTGACCCTGGAACAGTTGGACGATCCCGACGATCACGAGGATCGCGGCGATGATCCACAGGATTGTTGCATTCATGCTGAACCTTCTCTCACGTGCGTTGCTGGGTTCGGGGAGCCGACGACGACGAGCGTGACCGGGCATGACCCCACCACTTTCCTCGTGTCGCAATTGCACGGCCCTGGAGGGGAACCTCCCCCGTTCGGTCACGACTGAACCGTCGGTGAGCGAGCCGGCGACGGCCGGTCGCGCTACGTGACGAGGTCGCGCACCTGGTCCCTCGCCGCGCCGGCGAGGTTGGCCGCCGCGTCGAGCGGCGCGGTCAACGCCGTGGCGACGACGTTGCCTGGCGGCGTATCCGGGCTCTCAGGATGTGGTCGCTTCGGGGCGGTCGACTTGGCGGCGAGCAGGCGCTCGCCGAGCGCCTCCAGCTCGCCCCGGCTGAACGCTTTACGCACCTTGGGGAACAGCTCACGCTCTTCCTCCTTGACGTGATGTCGTACACACTCCATGAGCACCGTGAACTTGGCGGCGAACCGCTCGTCCTCGGACCGCATGCCCTGGAGCTCGGCCAAGGTCATCTTCACGAGATGGTGCTCCTCCAGCGCTTCGAGGACGGTGTCGTTCAGCGCTTCCAGCTTGGAGCGGACGTCGGGATAGAAGACCATCTCCTCGATGCCGGCGTGGGTCGACAAGAGCTGGGAGGTCTTCTCCACCAGCGACTGGCGTGTCTTGTGCGCCTTCGGACCGAGGCCCTCGAAGCGGGCGAAGAGCTTCTCGACCGCGCGATGGTCGTCGGTCAGCACGGACAACGCGCTCGGCGAGGAACTGGTTGGTCGCTTGGTCGACGCCTGCCGCGGGCGCGGGGTCGGCGTTCGGCGGGCACTGGTCATGGGGCTGGTCCCTCTTTCTCCTCCGGGGTTGGCGTCGCCTACCCGCGCCACGGGGGTCTCAGAACGCAGTCGTGTGAACACCCGGCCGATCGGGTCGCAATTCGAGGACGCCGACGAAGTGTTTGTCGAGCACGCCGAGGCGTAGAAGCGGGGCGCTCACACCGGATCCACCGTCCTGCTCACGATCCATGCGTGCTTGCCAACCTGCCGGCCGCGGGTGAACCCGTACTGCTCGAAGAGTTCGACGGACGCGCTGAAAAGGAAACGGCCCGGCGCCTCGCGGCCGGTCGTCATCTCGGGGATGGCCTCGACGAGGCCGCCGCCGGAATGGGCGATCTGGTCGAGCGCGCCTTCCAGTGCCACCCGTGCGATGCCCTGGCCGCGATGTCTCTTGTCGACGTAGAAGCAGGTGATCCGCCAGTCCGGACGCCGCGGCGCGTCCTTCTCGTACTCGCGCTTGTGCTTGATGCCCGGAAGTTCCTCGGGGCTGCCGTACTGGCACCACCCCTGCGCGGCGCCGTCCTCGTCGAGGACGAGCGCGGCGTGAGCGCGACCTGTCCGAACCCGGCTCTCCTTGACCGCGCGATGGCTGATCCCCTTCTGGCCGCACTCCGGGTGGTAACCAATGCACCAACATCCGCCGAAGATCCCGTTGTTGCGCTCGACAAGTTCCGCGAAGGCATTCCAGGTGTAGGCGTCGAGGGGTCGGCTGGCGTACGGCATCATCGGGTCCTTTCGAGTGCGAGTGATCCCATGTTTCCGGCTCGCGAGCTCAATTTGCACGACTGCTCGCCGCTTGGCCGGTCGGGCTCACCTCCGTGAACCCTGCGCCGAGAAACAGCGTCAGGAGCCCCGCAGTGGAGTTCTCGGCGATGGCGTGCGACGTGGTCATCGCATAGGCCTCGATGGCTCGGGCGCCTCGGGTCCATGTCAGGTCCCGGCAGCAGCTGCAGCAAGAAGCCGGGCGAGTTCGATCGGCTTGCTGACCATGGGCCAGTGGCCCGAGTCGATGTCGACGTAGTCAAGGTGCTTGGCCTTGACGAGCTCAGGCACGTCACCGGCGTTGATCCACTCCTGAGCCTGGGCGGGGGTGAATTCGGGGCACACGAGCACGACAGGAACATCGAACCGTCGCTCGTCCGACAGACGCACCACGCCCTTGCTCACCCCTTCGGGGACGGGGATCGCAGCAGCCGCGATGCTGCGCCTGGCCTCCTCGTCGAGGTCAGCAGAGTCTGGCCCTTCGAATGGGCCCCAGCCGGGGAAGGGCATGACACCGTCATTTGGCTCGAAGAAGTCGGCGTAGGTCTCCCCATCGGCGGACGGGAAGCCGCCGATGAGGGCGACTTTGGCCACCTTCTCCGGTCGCGCGTCGGCGGCCAACCAAGCCAGGGTGCACGCGGCGGAATGCCCCACCACCATGGGCTTTTCGGACGCTGAGTCCGTGGCGGCGAGCACCGCTGCGACCTGGTCGTCGAGCGTGGCGGACGCAGATCCGTCACCTTGACCCGGGAGGGTGAGCGGCACGGCGCGGTGACCGAGTGCCTCGAGCGCGGGCACAACGTCGTCCCATGCGGATCCGTCGAGCCACAGGCCAGCAATGAGCAGGATGTCCATGATCAGTTCTCGTTCTCCAGTGCGGTCAGATCACGTTCGGCGTAGAGCCGGTGCTCCCATTCCTCGTTGAGGACGATGCGGAGGCATTCCTTGA
>JACCUL010000005.1 GCA_013811855.1 Acidimicrobiia bacterium | reverse complement strand
GAACTGACCACGCGGTGACCGGCATGAACATGGACGATCTGGGCGATGCAGAGCCACTGCCGACCGGTTCATCGTCGGGCCATGCCGACGACACAGACGACCAGCACGATCGACGATGACACCGCGGAACGGTTGAGCGCCCGTTTCGGCTCCGTCTTCGAGATGTTCGACGCCGGGGAGGATCTCGTCGCCCCCGATGCGTTCTTCGACCTCAACATGCCGGTCTGGCGGTTCCAGCTGGTCGGCGCGGCGGGCTTCGCGACGCAGCTCCGCACGATCGCCAGGGGCACGGTGACGGTCAAGGTGCTGCGCACGGTCCGGACGGCGTCGGGCTTCGTCCACGAGCACGAGGAGCGCCAGGACACCGGCGAGGAGGTGTACTCGGCCCGTCGGCTGTGGCTGTGCGAAGTGCGCGACGGTCGCATCGTCGAGGTCGTCGGCTACTGCAGCGGCGAGTGGGATGAGGAGCTGCGCGCGCGCCACGCCCTCGAAGCGCCGATGGTGCGGCCGTGACCGCCCCGGCCACCGCCCGGCGGCGGATGCTGACAGGGCTCCCGATCACCGAAAGGCGCCTCGACGTCGGGGGTGTGGCCACGTCGGTGCTCGAGGCCGGCGAGGGGCCTGTGCTCGTGCTGCTCCATGGTGGCATCGAGTGCGGCGGCGCCTACTGGGCGCCGGTGATCGCTCGTCTCGCAGAGCGCTACCGCGTCGTGGTCCCGGACGTGCCGGGGCTGGGGGAGTCGGCACCGGTCGAACGGCTCGACGTGGAGACGTTCACCACGTGGATCGGCGACCTGCTCGCGCAGACGCACGCGAGCCAGCCGACACTCGTGGCCCACTCGCTGCTCGGCAGCCTCGCCACGCGCTACGCCGTTCGCCACGGCGACGCCCTCGGCAAGCTCGTGATCTATGGCGCACCGGGCGTCGGGCCGTACCGCATGCCGGCTCGGCTGCGCTACGTGGCGATCCGGTTCGGCATCCGGCCGACCGCGCGCAACGCCGAGCGGTTCGACCGATTCGCGATGCTCGACCTCGACGCGACCCGCAAGCACGACCCGCCATGGTTCGAGGCGTTCGACGAGTACACGCGATCACGGGCCGGCGTGGCGCACGTGAAGCGGACGATGCGCCAGCTGATTGGCGCACAGACGAGGCCCATCCCCGACGAGGAGACGGCTCGGGTCACCACATCGACCACCCTGTTGTGGGGCCGTCACGACCGCATGGTCCCGCTGCGGATCGCCAAGCGCGCCGCCGGGATGTTTGGCTGGCCGTTGCACGTGGTCGAGGACGCCGCCCACGCGCCGCACCTCGAGCAGCCCGACGCGTTCGTGCAGGCGCTGGCGGCCGTCGACGCCGCGGTGACCGAACGGCGGAGATGAGGCCCCTCGGGGTAACGATGCGCTCGATCAGTCCCGTCACGCTGCATCTGGGCGCGCCCAGTTCCAGATCCGAGATTCTGCGCGTCCAGAAGCGTCGTTGAGCTGCCCGCGCCCAGATGGGCGGGCGGGCGGGCGGCGTCAACGCGGGGCGAGGTCGTCGCCAAAGCGCCAACGGGTCTGGCTGGACTCGCCCTTCCCGAAGCCGAACCCACCGGACAGGCGACCTCGAACCCGACGGCCAGCTCGGCCTCATGGCGGAACCCGCCGTCGACAACGAAGTGCCAGTCGGCGCCGTGCTTCGACTCATACGCGTCGGCGAGCCGCTGGAGTGCAGCCCATCGGTCACCCGCGGTCCTCGATCGTCGAGGGCCGCAGTGTGGCCCCGACGGTCGCCAGGTAGCGCTCTGCAACACGACGGATCTCGATCTGCGGGGATGGCGGCGACGTGATCCGCGACGGTGCGCGATCAGATGTTGGCGTGCGGCGGCGGCCGATCGATCACGCCGAGCTGAAGCACACCTGTCGCAGCGCCTGAAGGCGGCCGCGAAGGCGATGACGATGGTTGGCGCCGCCTCGAAGCGAATCGGTCTCGCTGCCACTGACCTTCCGCGGGCAGCACGTCAGCGTCGTACCGTTCCACCGTGACGACAAGCGATGCAACCCGCGTGCGGTCTGCCATCGCGGCCGAGCGGCGTCGCACCAGCGGTCAGATCTTGGCCTTGGAACGGAGTATTGCTGGCATCGTCGAAGCGGCCGAGTTCACCTCGACGGACGACGAGCACGATCCCGAGGGCGCCACCATCGCCTACGAGCGGGCGCAACTGTCGGCACTCCTGCGCCAAGCTCGGGATGACCTCACGGCTCTTGACGGCGCGACGGAGCGCGTCGATGACGGAACGATCACGACGTGCGCCGTGTGCGGGGGCCCGATCGCACTGGAGCGAGTGCTGGCGCTTCCGACGGTGCGCACCTGCATCCGATGTGCTTCCTGAGTGCTCGTCGTGCCCCGCGTTTGGATGGCTCCACCCACGGTCGATCGCGCTACGTGACCCGGAACGGCGAGTTGGCCGGGCTGGGGTCGAAGTTGCCGCCGGCGTCGCGAGCCCGGGCGTTGATCGCGTAGCTGCCGGCGGACAGGCTGACCGTGATGTTCCAGCCCGTCGACGCGGCGCCGGGCGACGTCAGCGGCGCCGGGCGTTCCGCAAACGCCGCACCCCACGAGCCGTCGGCCTGCAACCACTGCCCGGACACGGTGTTGCGTAGGGCCGCGAACACGCTGGTCACGCTGCGGTCATCGGTCGCCGTGCCGCCGAAGGCCACCGGGCCAGCGGGCACGGCGGCGTTGCGGGCCGGCGACGTCACCGCCGTGTCCGGCGCCGTGACGTCCGGAGGTGGAGGGGGCGCCGCCTCACTGATGGCCACATCGGCGCGGGCGTTCCCGGTGCCTTCGAAGTAGTCGACGACGACCGTGTGGACGCCGGCGGCTAGCGTCGCCGTGCGCCCCGTGCGGTTGCCGGCGGTGGTGCGCCAGGCGTCGATGATGCGCACCCCGTCGACCGAGACGCGGATGCCGTCGTCGATCCCGGTCGCCGTGGCGACCAGCGTGGCCGGCGCGGCGAGCGAGTAGCGGCGCGTCCACCGGGCGGCGAAGTTGTCGGGACCGACGGCGGTGCCGCTCGGGGCGCCGGCGCCGTAGTTGTAGGCGATCGACGCCTCGCAGCGCGCCGTGGCCGGCACGCCCGAGACC
>JACCUL010000003.1 GCA_013811855.1 Acidimicrobiia bacterium | reverse complement strand
GGTCTCGGGTGTCTCCCCTGCGTGCCTCGATCGGATCGCCGGGTTCTACGGACGGCTTGTCGAGCACACCGTTGCGGTGCGATCCCCGAAGGAGGCCGAGCTCACCAAGCTGCTCGAGAACACGTTCCGCCACGTCAACATCGCGTTGGTGAACGAGCTGGCCATGTTCGCCAACGATCTCGCCATCGACATCTGGGACGCCATCGATGCCGCCTCCACGAAGCCGTTCGGCTACATGCGCTTCACGCCGGGGCCCGGCGTCGGCGGTCACTGCCTGCCCATCGACCCCTCCTATCTGTCATGGCGGGTGAGACGCCGGCTCGGCCAGTCGTTCCGCTTCGTGGAGCTGGCCAACGACGTCAACGACCACATGTCCGACTACCTGGCGCGCCGCCTCGTCGTCGCCCTCAACCGGGAGCGCAAGGCGCTCAACGGCGCCCGGATCTTGCTGCTCGGCTTGGCCTACAAGCGCAACACCGGCGACGCGCGCGAATCGCCAGCCGTGGCCATCGCGGACCGGCTCCTCCAGATGGGCGCTGAGGTGCGCGCCGCCGACCCTCACGTCGTGGACGAGAACGTCGACCGGCTCGTCGTGCGGGTGGAGGCGTCGGCGGCCGAGCTCAGCGCAGCCGACGCCGTCGTCCTGCTCACCGACCACGACGGCTTCGACTACGACCTCGTGGCGACCCACGCCCGCTACGTGCTGGACACTCGCCATCGGCTGCCAGTAGGCGCCAACGTCGAAGTTCTCTGAGCGACCTGTCTCCAGACCTATCATCGCCCGCTGTCGTCGACGAGCAGCCCCGCCGAATCCTCGTGATCTGCACGGCCAACATCGTGCGCTCACCGATCGCCGCGACCCTGCTCGGCGCCCGGCTACGCGAGCGCGGGGTGTCCGCAGTCGTGACGTCGGCCGGCACCCACGACGTGGATCTCGGGGCCACGGAGGCCGCCGCGACCGTCGCCGCCGAGCTGGGCTGCCCCATCGACGATCACCGAACCCGGGTGCTGACGTCCGAGATCGTGCGTGTGGACGGGGCCGACCTCGTGCTCGCCATTGCCCGCCCCCACCTGCGGGCGGTGGTGGCCCTCGAGCCCGCGGCGCTGTCGCGCACGTTCACCCTGAAAGAGCTCGTGCGCCGAAGCCGCGGCGAAGTCTCCCGGCATCCGGAGAGCAATCTGGCCACCTGGCTCGGACGGCTCGCGGCCGGGCGCGATCTGCGCCAACTTCTCGGCGAGGACCCGGTCGACGACGTCGAGGATCCCTACGGCCGATCACTGGCCGCCCACCGGCGCAGCGCCCGCGAGCTCGACCGTCTCGTCACCGAGCTTGTCCACGCCGCCCCCTGGTGACGCGGCGATCAAGGCCCCGGTCCATCGGCGATCCCCATGATCCGTCGATAGGTACGAAGCAGCGCGTCGACCCCACGATCGAGGTCGAAGTGCGTCGTCGCGGCCTCCCGGCACCTGGCGGGGAGCTCGGTGTCGGCCAGGAGCGCGATCAGCTCACGGGCGGCCGCCGTCAACGCGTCGTCGGTGGCGGACGCCACCACGACGCCGCACCGATACTCCTTGATGAGCGCCTCGACGTCGCCGACCTTCGGGGTGGTGACGATCGGCCGGCCGCTGGCCAGGAACTCGGCGACCTTCGTCGGCATCGCGGCCACCGTCGCCGCCACTGACCGCCCGGTGAGCAAGACGACGCCGGCGTGTGCCGTGCTGACTCGATACGGCATCTCGGCGAAGTCGGCCGCACTGCACGTTCCCCCGCGCGACACGACGTCGGCGTCCCACGGTGAGGGTTCGGGCCGGACGAACTGCAGCGAAACCGGACGGAGCGCTGTCACGGCGTCGACGAAGCGGAACGTGAGCGCCCGGTCGTACAGCGCGTTGAACGTGCCACTGAGAAGGAGAACGATGCGCTCCGGCGGCGGCAGCGGCGTGAGCGGGAAGGCATCGAGATCGACGCAGGTGCTGACGACGATCGTCTTGTCTCGGAGTCCCGACCCATGTCGCTCCGCGAGGCGCTCGGCACCCGCCACGCTGAGCACGGTGATGGCCGAGGATCGGCGCGCCGCGGCACGCTCGATCCTCCGGCCGACCCGCTCCTCGAACGACCCGGGCTGTGTCATCCCGAGCGCGATCCGCTGGTCGATCCAGAACGAGCGGACGTCCCAGACCCATCGGTGCGCGCCGGCGATCATCGCCGCCGCCGCCGCGAGGTCGCTCCGGGCATGGGCGAGGCGAGCCCCCCGCAGGAGCCACGCCCCGACGGCGACGCGCCGCGCCGCCCCCCTGGAGCCGGCCCCACCAAAGCGATGAGCGCGCCAGTCCACGCCGGCGCCTTCCAGGCGGCGGCGCAGCGACGTCGACGGCTCCCGCTGCTCGAACGTGTGGAGGATCACCTCGAGCCCGCGCTGCGCGAACCGTTCCACGTACGGCACGATCTGGGATGCACCGACTCCACGGCCGACCTCGTCGAACGTCAGGTAGGTGAGCGGCGGCAGGTCCACGGCACGCGCAGGGTAACGACGACACCTACGCTCGTCTGGTGTCCCTGGTGCGGCGGCGGACGAGGAGTCGAGCCGAGCTCGGCCGGATCGGGATCGCCATCGCGATCGCCTGTGCCCTCGCCATCGTGTACCAAAGGAGCCCTGCGCTCATCGCGTTGATCGTGCCGACTGGGATGGCGGGCATGCTGCTGTTCGTCGGACTGCGGTTCGTCATCTATCGCCCGGCCGACACGGACGACGAGACGATCCGGTGGCTCCGCCACGTCACGAGCGTCATGTTCGTCGTCCACCTCCTGATCGCGCTGGTGATCAACAGCTCGGGCCAACTCGTGGAAACCTTCGGCGGCGACGCGGTGACCTACCACCTCGGCGCATCGGAGATCGTGAACCACTGGAACTCCGGTTCCGGTGTCGGCGACGGGTTCGTCCAGACCGGCAAGGAGGGATTCTTCTACGCTCTCGGCGCGCTCTATTGGCTGTTCGGGACGTACCAGACCGCCGGCCTTGCCGTGAACGCGGCGCTCGCCGCGGCCGCGGTGCCGCTCGTCTACGACACGACTCGCCGTCTGTTCGGCCACGAGGCGGCGCGTGTCGCCGCCGTGATGGTGATGATCCTGCCCGGATTCCTGGTGTGGACGTCGCAGCTCCTCCGCGAGGCGCCGGTCGTGTTCTTTCTGGCCCTGGCCGGCAACGCGACGATCCGGCTCACCGAGCGGGCGTCGCTCGGGCCGTGCGCGGTGCTTGCGGGCTCGATCGCCGTGCTGTTCACACTGCGCGCCAACGTCGCGCTCGTCGCCGCCGGCGGGCTGCTCCTCGGGCTCGTCGTGGGTGGCACACGCGTCCTCGCGAGCACGACGGCCGGGATGACCGTCGTGACGCTGATCATCGTGCTCGTGTTGGCCCTGGGCATCGGCTACGAGGGGTACCGGCTGACATCGGGTGCCGACCTCCAGGCGATCAGCGACATCCGCCAGGCGCTGGCCCAGACGGCGAACACGGGCCTCCTTCCCGAGACCGACATCTCGACCGGTCCCAAGGCGGCCCGCTTCCTGCCGCTCGCGCTCGTCAACTTCGCGTTGGGCCCATTCCCGTGGCAGGCGCGCAACCTCCGTCAGCTCGGCGGCGTCGTCGACGCCCTCACGCTCTGGTTCCTGCTGCCGTCGTTGTGGCGGGGATGGGCCCGCGCCGGACGCGTGGTGGGGCGCCGACGGATTGCGTTGGTCGCCCCCGCCCTCTTCGTCGCCGTCGGGCTCAGCTTGCTCCTCGGGAACTCCGGCACCGTCGTGCGCGAGCGACTCCAGGTGACGATCTTCCTCCTCCCGCTCGCCGCCTACGGATGGACGCAGCGCAAGCAGCCGGCCACGGAGCCGCGGCCGCCGGCGGCGGCGGCGGCGCTCAGTCGGAGGTGGTGACCTTTCGATCGAGGTCCGCCACGTCGACTCTGGGGCGCGACACCTTGGGCTCGGCGTGCCCCTTGGTCCTGCCGCGCACCTTCGGCGCCGGGCCGTAGCTGTACCAGTAGTCGTACGAGTGGCTGTAGCGGCCGCGCCGAGGGATGTCGTTCAAGACGGTGCCGACGACGCGGGCCTCGACCTGCGCCAGGAGCTCGAGCGACCGTGCGATGTCGTGCTGCGCCGACGCGTTGGCCGCGACGACCAGGAGGGTCACGTCCACGAAGGCGGAGATGATGCGGGCGTCGGCGACCGGGAGGACCGGCGGCGTGTCCATGATGACGTAGTCGGCCTCGGCCCGCACGTTGGCGATGAGATCGGCGTACCCGCCGACGCTGAGCAGCTCGGCCGGGTTCGGAGGCACCTGACCCGACGCCAAGAGCGCAAGTCGCGGCTCGCCAGGAACCGGGAGGAGCGCTTCCTGGAGGGTCATCTCGCGCAGCAACACCGTCATGAGCCCGTACTCACCCGGCAACTCGAACAACTCGTTCAGGCGCGATCGGCGCAGGTCCGAGTCCACCAGGATCACGCGTTTACCCGCCCGGGCCAGCGCGACTCCGAGGTTCGCCGTCGTGGTCGTCTTGCCCTCCGAGGGCAATGGGCTGGTGATCTGGATGACGTGGGCGACCTGGTCGATGCCGATGAACTGCACGGACGTCCGCAGCGACCGATAGGCCTCGGCGGCTGCTGAGTTGTCGGAATCGACGGCGACGACCTCGTGTTCCTTGCCCTTGCGCCAGCTCGGCACGGAGGGGATGAGACCGAGCGCCGTCAGGCCGGTCAGCTGCTCGAGCTGTGCCGTGGACCTGATGCGGTCGTCCAGCTGTTCGAACACGAAGGCCAACCCGATGCCGATGATGAGCGACAGCCCGAGGGCGACAGCTGTGCTGCGGACCGGGTCCGGCGCGATCGGCGAGGAGGGCGCGGTGGCATCGGCGACCACCTGGGCGCCGCCGGTCACGGTCGTACTCGTGGCCAGCTGCAGGCGGTCGACCTGCCCCACATAGACGGCCCGCCGGTCCGTGATCGAGTTGATGTCCGACGACAGCTGGTCCTCGAGCGCTTGCTGCTGCGCCTGCAACCTTGCCAGGTCGCCGGCGTTCCTCGTCGCCGCGATCTGGTCGTCGATGGCCCGCAACGGTGCTTCGACCGTGGCCAGCTGATCGTTGAGCTCGGTGACCTTCGCTTGGAACTGTTCGGTGGCCTTGAGGAGTTGGTCGAGCTGTTGCTGTTTGCGAACCTCGACGTACACGTGGGCGAACGTGGTCGCATCCTGCGCCGCGCCGAGTCGGTCGCCGGACCTCGCGGTGATCAGCACGATCGTCGACTCGCCGACGCGGGCGACCGAGACGTCCGGCCGATGACCCAGCTCGCGACTCACGGCATCAACGATGGCCGGTGATTGCATCACCTGGATCTCGGTCTCCCCGCGGTTGGCGATCAGGAACGCCGTGTTGGCCTCGACCCCGGCGACGAGCTGTTCCGCCAGCGTGCCCTGGAGCAGGACGCGCGAGCTCGCCTCGTACACCGGCGCCTGGCGGAGGGTGTAGGCGAGGGTCAAGCCCGTGAACACCACGACCACGGCGACGACGACACCCAGTCGGCGCCGGAGCATACCCAGGTAGGCACGTACCGGGGATTGGTTCACCCCACTGGGCACATCCACTCCCGGCGATGGTAGTTCTCGTGCCGGCCGACGACGTTCCTTGAATGGTCTCGACTTCGCGACTATGGTGGCGTGGGCACGGCGAGGTCCCCAGCTATCCGATGGAGCCTGAATGCGATGGCCGGTCTTACGTGTGTTCGTGACCCTGGTCCAAGAACGAGGCGAGCATTCCGGCCTCCTACCTGATCACTGGCGGGGCCGGCTTCATCGGGTCGCACCTGGCGGACGCATTGCTCGCCCGCGGCGACGACGTCATCGCGCTCGACGACCTGTCCACCGGCCGGTTGCAGAACCTCGACACCGCTCGTGGTTACGGCAACTTCCGGTTCGCCCATGGCTCCGTCCTCGACGAGCTGATCGTCCACGAGCTCGTCGACGAAGCGGACGTGGTCGTGCACCTCGCGGCGGCGGTCGGCGTGAAGCTCGTGATCGAGCAACCCCTCCGCTCGTTCACCACGAACATCCGGGGCACTGAGAACGTCCTCGACGCGGCATGCCGCTACCACCGCAAGGTGTTCCTCGCCAGCACGTCAGAGATCTACGGCAAGAACAACTCGGACGCGTTGGCCGAGGACGCCGACCGGTTGATGGGCTCGCCGGCCATCGCCCGGTGGGCCTACAGCACGGCGAAGGCGGTCGACGAGATCCTCGGCTTCGCCTACCACAAGGAGCGCGGCCTCGACGTCGTCATCGGCCGCTTCTTCAACACCGTCGGCCCCAGACAGACGGACGTGTACGGCATGGTCATCCCGAGCCTGGTGCGCCAAGCCCTCGCCGGCCGGGCGCTCACAGTGCACGGCACCGGCCGGCAAACGCGCTGCTTCTGCCACGTCGACGACACCGTGAACGCGATCCTCGGCCTGCTCGAGGACGAGCGCGCCGTTGGCGACGTGTTCAACGTCGGCTCGAGCGACGAGATCACGATCCACCACCTCGCCGAGCGGATCATCGCGACGGCCGGTAGCGAGTCATTAGTCGAGCTGATCCCCTATGCCGAGGCCTTTGCCTCGGGATTCGAGGACATGCTCCGTCGGGTCCCGGATACCCGCAAGTTGCGCGCCCTCATCGGGTGGCGTCCGACGCGCACGTTGACGGACATCCTCGAGCAGAGCGTCGCGGACGCCCGCCTCGAGACCGACCGCGCCAGCGCCAAGGTCTCGTAGTGCGTCGGAGTTGCCGGACGTCGCGGCGTCGGCCTCTGCCGTGAGCACCGTGGACGGAGGAGAGGCGCTGCGGATCGTCATCGCCGCGTTCGCATCCTTCGCCGTCGTCGTGTGGACGATCCCCTTCGTACGCCGCATCGCGCTCGCCAACGAGATCACCGACCACCCGGGCGACGACCGATGGCACAGGACCCCGACGCCGTATCTCGGCGGAGCCGCGCTCGTCGCGGGCGCGATCAGCGCAGCCGCCGTCCTACCGACCTGGGAGGCCGAGGCGGCCCCATTGATCCTCGGCGCGGTCGTTCTCGCGGTCGTCGGTCTGGTGGACGACGTCCGCACCATCGCGCCGCTCAGGCGTGTCGTCTTCGAATCCGGCGTGGCCGCCACGGTGTTCTTCGCCGGCGCGCGCGTCGAGATCTTCAACACCGTGATCGACTTCGTCCTCACCGTCGGCTGGTTCGTGGTCGTGACGAACGCGTTCAACCTCCTCGACAACATGGACGGCGGCATGGCGTCCATCGCCGCGGTCGTCGCTGCCGCCATCGCGACGGTCGCCCTCTCCGGAGGGCAGGTGATGATCGGCGGCCTCGCCATCGTCACCGGCACGGCGTGCCTCGGCTTCCTCCTCTACAACTGGCACCCCGCCCAGATCCTGATGGGCGATGCCGGATCGCTGTTCCTGGGCTTCATGCTGGCGGCCCTCGCACTCAAGCTCCGGCCGGACGTGCCGCGCCCTGTCAGCGTCATCGGACTCGTCCTTCTGCTCAGCCCTGCGCTGTTCGACACCTCGCTCGTCGTCGTCTCCCGCCTGAGGGCCGGGCGCTCGATCTTCATCGGTGGCACCGACCACACATCACATCGGTTGATGCGGCTCGGGCTGGGGCAACGGGCGACCGCGGCCGTGCTCGCGGTCGCCGCCGCGGCGTTGTCGGGGTGCGGCGTGCTCGTCTCGGTGCAAATTGTCAACCCCGTCGTTGGAGCCATGGCCATCGCGATTCCGTGCGCGACGGTTGGCATCGCGTTGTTGCGCATGCCGGTGTACACCATCCCGGCGCACAGGCCGCGGGTAGACCTCAGATGATGTCCGTGCGTCACGAGCGACTGCGGGGTGAGCGCCGTCGTCGGCCCTCGCCGAGCGAGCAGGTGGCCGTGGTAACGATCGGTGCGGTGAGCGGCATCGGGGCCCTCCTCGCCGAGGCTCAACCGACCGCCAACCGTTGGAGCGACGCGGTGCTCGTCATCGCCTTGGCGGTGACCGTCGTGGCCGCGGGGTCGGTTGCCCGGGCGACGGCGTGGATCCTCGCCAGCGGGGTCACGGCCGTGCTGGCGTCCGGCCTCTGGTCGCTCGCCGCCGTGGCCGCCCTGGCCATCGGCATTGCCGGAGCGATCAGGGGTGACCTGCCACATCGACGTATCGCCGGTGCCGCCATCGGCGGTCTCACGGTCCAGACCATGCTGCGGCTCGACGAGGGTCGCTTCGGTGCCAGCACGGTGGCGGCCACCATCGCGATCGCCGTCCTGGTCGGCTCGGCGTGGTCGCTCGCCCGGCGGTCGACGCGCGTCCGCCTGCGCATCGTGGCCTTCGTCGCGATGGGAGTTGCGCTGCTGATCGCCGGCGCCTTCGCGCTCCAGGTGTGGAAGAGCCGGGCGGTCCTCGAACTCGCCGTCCAGCGCGCCCAGGAGGGTCTCGCCGCCGCCCGGGCCGGCGACAACGAGCGCGCCGCCGAGCTGCTGGGCCAAGCCAGCCGCGCCTTCGACGAGGCGAGCGGTGAGCTGCATTCGTGGTTCGCCCGCCCGGCCTCGGTGGTGCCGGTCGTCGGTCAGCACCAGCGGGCGCTCGACCTGCTGTCGGCGGCCGGCGCGAACGTCTCTGCGGCCGCCGCCGACGCGGCATGGCGCGCGGACATCCAGGGCCTCATCGTGCACGACGGCCAACTCGACCTCCGGCGCGTGACGGACATGACAGCGCCGCTGGCGTCGTTGGTCGACGCCCTGGACCGCGCCGGCGTCGCAGCCGCGCGAGCAGAGTCGCCGTGGTTGCTCCCGCCGCTCGCGCAACGCCTCGACGACTTCACCCGTTCGGTCCACGACGCCACCGCTGACGCGAACACCGCCGCGGAGGCGGTCGGTGTCCTGCCCGCGCTCCTGGGCGGGGACGGCGAGCGCCGCTACTTCGTCGCGTTCGCCACGCCGGCCGAGTCGCGGGAGCTCGGCGGCTTCACCGGAGCGTTCGGCCTGTTGACGGCCCGGGACGGCCG
This sequence comes from Acidimicrobiia bacterium, assembly GCA_013811855.1. Lineage (GTDB taxonomy): Bacteria > Actinomycetota > Acidimicrobiia > Acidimicrobiales > Ilumatobacteraceae > JALZMG01. The sequence continues at coordinate 18,843 of JACCUL010000003.1, read as the reverse complement.
GCTCACGCTGAGCCAGACCGGTCGCATCCAGGAGTTGAACGAGGCCGGACGAGGTCGACGCCTGAGCGATCCCACGCAGTTCCCCGCTCGCTACCGGGCCTTCCGGCTCGAGGAGTTCTGGCAGAACGTCACCGGTACCCCCGACTTCCCCACCGTCGCGGAGGCGGTTCGACAGATGTGGCCACAGTCCGGCGGCGGCGACCTCGACGGCGTGCTCTACGTCGATCCGTATGCGCTCGCATCCCTGCTGCAGCTCACCGGCCCCGTGACCGTCGGCGGCCGGCCGGATCCCCTGACCGCCGACAATGCGGCGGACTTCCTGCTGCGCGGGCAGTACCAGGACTTCGCCAACATCGACGCGCGCAGCGACTTCCTGCTGACCATCGCCCGCACCGTGTTCGACGAGCTGACCAGCGGTGACCTTCCGGGAATGCGCACGATGGCCGACGCGCTCGCGCCCGACGCCCGCCAACGCCGGCTTCTCGCCCACAGCTTTCACCCCGAGGAGCAACGTCTCTTCGAACGGCTCGGCATCGACGGCGCGCTCCCGCCCGTCCGCGGCGACTTCCTGTCGGTGGGCAGCTCCAACCTCGGTCAGAACAAGATCGACGCGCTCCTCCACCGCACCATCGACTACGACGTCGTGCTCGACCCCGACCGCGGCACGGCGGCCGCCTCCGTGACCGTCACGCTCCACAACACGGCCCCGTCGAGCGGCCTGCCCGACTACGTGATCGGCAACCCGGGAGGGGCCCCCAAGGGGACGAACCTCACGATGGTCGCCGTGTACACGCCACTGCGGCTCGTCGACGCGACCACGACCGGCGGCCAGCCGGTCAATGTCGGGGCGAGCGAGGAGTACGGCCGCCGCGTGTACACGGCGCTGCTGGCCGTGCCACCGATGAGCGAGCTCAGTGTCACCTTCGCATTGGAGGGACCGCTCGACCTGCGCTCCGGCTACCGGTTGGACGTCGTGCCCCAGGCCACCGCCAATCCGGACCGCCTCCATGTCGAAGTGCGCGCCGAGGATCCCTGGCGGACGCGGGGCGCCGGCACGCTCGCCACGAACCTCGAAGCCGACGAGTCCCTCGTCGTCGGGCTGCGCCCCGACTGATCCGATGAACCGACTACTGATCGTCCTGTTCGTGCTGGCCCTCGCTGACGTCGCGACCGGTCCGGCCGCTCCAGCGCACGCCCAGCAGTACCAGGGCTGTCAGGCAACGGTGAGCGACGTCACGGTCGCGCCGGGACAGACCATCACCGTCACGGGTTCCGGCGCCGATCCGGGCGACACCGTCACCGCCGCCATCAACTCCACGATCGGCTCGGGCGACGCCGATGCCAACGGCAACTTCTCGTTCCCGGCCACCGTCCCCGCCGACCTCTCCCCCGGCACCTACACGCTCACCGTGCGCTGCGGGGACGGCGCCACCGACATCATCATCGAGGTGGGCCCCACCCCCGTCTCGACAGGACCGGTGCCGAGAACGGGCTCGGACAGCCCGGTCCCGTTCGCCAAGCTGGGCATCGCGCTCATCGCCGCCGGCGGACTGGCGCTCGCCGTGTCCCGACGCCGCCGTTGGGCCAACGTCAACTCGACGTGACCGCTGCTCGCGCCGACCGCGGGCAGGATGCCGCCACCGTCGAGGGCTTCGGCCGCGAGTGGACCGCGTTCGACCAGTCGGGCGTCGGCGAGGCCGACCTCCGCCGCGTCTTCGTCTCGTACTTCGCCGTGTTCCCGTGGGACCTGCTGGCACCCGACGCCCACGGCATCGACATCGGCTGCGGGAGCGGCCGCTGGGCGCAGTTCGTTGCACCGCGAGTGGGCCGGCTCACGTGTGTGGACGCCAGCGAGGACGCCGTTGGCGTGGCCGGGCGGACGCTCGCCGGCCACGCCAACGTCGAGATCCGTCTCGGGTCGGCCGGCGCGCTTCCGTTCCCGGACGGGACCTTCGACTTCGGCTACTCGCTCGGCGTGCTCCACCACACGCCCGACCCCGAGGCCGCGCTGCGCGACTGCGTCAGGGTGTTGCGGCCCGGGGCTCCGTTCCTCGTGTACGTGTACTACGCGCTCGACGGCCGGCCCGGCTGGTACCGGGCGTTGTGGCGGGCCAGCGACCGGCTGCGGCGCGCGGTCAGCCGCTTCCCGTTCGGCCCGCGTTTCTGGACGAGCCAAGTCGTCGCCGCTCTCGTCTACTGGCCGCTGGCACGCGGCGCCCGACTGTTGGCGCTCCTCGACGTGCCCCGTCGGTTCGTCGATGCCCTGCCGTTGACGTACTACCGGGACAAACCGCTCTACATGATGCGCAACGACGCCCTCGACCGTTTCGGCACGAGGGTCGAGCACCGGTTCACGCGCGCCGAGATGCACGCCATGCTCGAGCGGGTCGGGGTCGGTCACATCGAGTTCTCGAACGATCCGCCGTACTGGGTCGCGGTGGGCCTGATCGGACGGCCCTCAGAGTGACTCCGGCGCGTCACGGCGGGTCGGGCGGTCGACGAGATCGCGGTCGTGCTCGTCGAGCGGGCGGAGCACCGTCGCCGGCACACCGCCGATGAGCGACTCCTCCCCCGCCACCTCGCCGACAACGACCGAGCCGAGAGCGACGATGGACCTGGCCGGCACCGACGAGCCGGGCGCCAGCCGGCTCTCCGAACCGATGTACGTACGCGCGCCGACCCGGATCGGTGCCGTGCGTTGCCGGTTGTGCGTCCACAACGACGAGTTGCGACCTCCCACGATGACGCGCTCGCCGAGCTCGATGCGATCGGTGAAGTCCAGGCGGTGGCCATCGGTGATCACGCAACCCGGACCGATCAGCAACCGGGGATCGGTGGGGTTAACCGGATCGGGGTCCACGATCGAGTTCAGCTCGTTGCGCCGCAGCAACTCGGACCATCGCCCGATGCGTACCACGTCGCCGCCGCGCACGAGGTTCAACGAGCCGATGCGGACGTGGTCACCGAGCTCGAGCCGGCCGACGTCGATCACGGCGTTACCGTGCCCGATGACGGTGTCGTCGCCGATCTCGCACTCGCGGGCGGCGATCACGCTCAACCCGATGCGGACCCTGCTGCCGATCCTGAAGCCGAAGATTCGGCGGTAGACCGCCAGCTTTGCCGCGTTGGGCAGCACGGCGACCAGCACGTGGGTGACGAGCCGGGCCCGCCGGCTCACCCGAGCGCCTCTCGCAACGCGTTCGCCATGGAGTCGGCGGCGTGGTTCACCGTGTGGTGCGCCAGCGCATGTTCCCGACCGGCCCGGCCCATCCGCCGGCGCAGCTGGTGATCGGTCAGCAGGCGCCGTACCGCCTCACGCCACTCGCCGTCAGTCGACGCGACCAGGTGGGTGACACCGGGGTCGCCGATCTGGCCCGCCCCACCGACGGGCGAGGCGACGAAGGGCACGCCGCTGGCGAGGTACTGCACCGACTTGAGACCCGACTTCCCGCGCGCCCACTCGTCGTCCTTCAACGGGTAGAGACCGACGTCGAGCGACGCGAAGTCGGCCGGCTCCCGGTCGCGCGACCAGGCGACGTTCTCGACGGCGACCGGACCGGCCTCGATCCGGGACTGGCGGGCGCCGATGATGCGGAGCCGGAACGACACGTCGTCGCCCAGGGACCGCAGCGTCGCCAGCAGCGGCTCGAGGTACGGCCACGTCGAGTGCGTCCCGATCCAGCCGACGAGCAGATCGCCGTCCGTGCTGCTCGGTCGCGGGAGGAACAGTTCCGTGTCGACCGCCGGCGGAACGAGCCGCGCGATCGCACCCCGGCCTTCCACGAACGCCACGATCGCCGACGAGCCGCACGTCACGACGGCCGCTCGGTCGATCAGGCCGAGCGCCTTGGTCGGCCACTTCGCGAACCGGGCGAGACGCCCGTACGTGGGGCTGTCGTAGCCGATCCACGTCGCGTCGTCGAGGTCGAGCACCATCGGCGTGCGGCCGATACCGGTGAGGAGCGCTTCGAACACCGGCGGGCCGGCCAGCATCGCCTCGCGCTGCACGAGCACCGCGTCGTAGCGGCGGGCCGTCCACAGGTCGCGCAGCCGCCGAGCGACACCGCGCCCGAACGCCGCCGCCGTGTCGGGCAGCCGGCGCCGGTCGTACAACGCCTGATAGCCGGCCGTGTCGAGGAACGGCACCAGGTCGACGTCCACGCCTCGTGTGGCGAGCGCGGGCAGCAGTTGCTCGACGCGGAAGCGCGTGGCCGCGGACTCGACCGGATAGGACGCCAATGCGAGCACCTGCACGTCAGCCGACGAGCTCACGATAGAGCGCCCGGATGTCGCGCACGAGCCGATGATGGCCGAACCGATGGCCCACCGCGGCCCGACCTGCGACCGCCATGGCGCGCATCGCGGCCCCCTCGGAGAGCGCGAACTCGACGGCCTCGGCGAACGCGTCGACGTCGAGCGGCGTCACCAACCCGCTCACGCCGTGCTCGACGACGAAGCGGACACCTCCGACGTCCGTGGCCACGACTGGACGCGCTGCCGCGAGCGCCTCGATCAGCGTCACCGGCGTGCCCTCGTTGCGGCTCGTGAGCACCACGACGTCGAGATCGCTCATCGCCGTGGCGACATCTGTCACCCAGCCGAGGAAGTGGACGCGGCTCTGAACACCGAGCGCTCGCGCCATGCGCTCGAGGCCCTTGCGGGACTCGCCATCGCCCAGGATCGCGACGTGAACGTCGGGGAGGCGTCTCGCGACGTCGAGCAGAAACTCGATGTTCTTGATCGGCACGAGCCGGCCGACCGCACCGATCAGGGGAGCATCGCCGCCGAGCCCGAGGCGGCGGCGCAGCGTGCCGGCCGGTCCAGCCACGGCCAGGAAGCGGGTCAGATCCACGCCGAGCGGGACCACGACGTACTGTGCGGGCTGCCCGATCCCGAGCCCCAGGAGCGCGTCGCGGACCTGCGGGCTCACGGCGATCAGGCGGTCGGTGCGCCGCGCCAGCTGGCGCTCGATCTCGACCAGGCCGCGTTGCTTCGCCGGCGAGAAGTACCCCGCCAGCACGTGGCCGTGGAACGTGTGCACCAGCACGGGCCGCCCAGCTCTCCGAACGGCGCACACCGAGCGACCGACCGCGCCCGCCTTGGCCATGTGGGTGTGCACGAGCGCCGGTCGGGTTCGCCGCACGAGCTGGTACACCGCCCCGATGGCCCGCGCGTCCCGGGCTGGATCCAAGGGGCGGGTCAACGGCACCCGGTGCACCGTGACGTCAGGGTGACTCAGCTCGCCTTCTTCCAACGCCGGAGCTCCCGCGGCGAGGACGGTCGGGAACTCGTCGCGGAGACTGGCGGTGAGGAGCAGCGCCTGCTGCGCGGGACCGCCCACGTTGAGCCGGGTGATGAGGCGCAGGACCGACTTCCCCGGCACGTCACCAACCTTCGCGACGCAAGAAGACCTCGAGGGTGAGCAGCGTCCACACCGCATGACCGAGGTTCGTGCCGGCCTGGTGTCGAGCGACGAGATCGCGCACGCTGTCACCCTTGCAGTGATGGGCGATCCGCGCGTCAGGACCGCAGAGCATGCCCTCGACATAGCTGCGCAGGTCGCTCCGGAACCAGCGGTCCAACGGCACGCCGAAGCCCCGCTTGCGACGATGGAGGATCGATGGCGGCAGCAGGTCTCGTACCGCGGCCTTGAGCACCCGCTTGAGGGACAGCCCGCGGAGCTTGTGTGAGGGTGGCAGGCGGAACACGAACTCGGCCAGGTCGGTGTCGAGAAACGGCGAGCGCACCTCGAGGGAGTGGGCCATCGCCATCCGATCGACCTTCGGGAGCAGGTCATCGAGCAGGTAGGTGCGCACGTTCAGGTGCAACAAGCGGTCCAAGCGGTCGGCCCCGTCGCTCGCCGCCCACAGCTGGCGGTACGTCGTGCGCGCCCCGTCGGGCGCCATGGGGCGGAGCCGTCGGCGCCAGTCTTCCGGCACGTAGCTCAGCCAGGAGAGGTAGGCGTCGATCGTCGCGGCGTCGGCTCGCGAGAGCACCCGCTCGACACTGCCGACCCGTCTGCCGAGGAGGTGTGCCGGTAGCGCACGGACAACGCGGCTCGTCGCGCGCACCACGGCGTCCGGGAGCCGGCGGACACCATCGAGGGCGGCCGCGGCGGCGAACCGTTCATAGCCGGCGAACAGCTCGTCGCCTCCGTCTCCAGAGAGCGCGACAGTGACGTGCTGGCGGGTCATCTGCGCGAGGAGGAACGTCGGAAGAGCGCTCGAGTCCCCGAACGGCTGGTCGTGGTGGTCGACGAGCCGCTCGATGAGCGCGGCCTTGTCGGGCTCGACGACGAACTCGGTGTGGTCGGTGTGGAACCGCGAGGCGACCGCCGCGGCGAACGGCCGCTCGTCGAAGCCATCGCGGTCGTCGAAGCCGATCGTGAACGTCCGGACCGGGGCCGGCGACAACCGCGCCATGAACGCGACGACCGACGAAGAGTCAATGCCGCCGCTCAGGAACGCGCCGACGGGCACGTCGGCGATGAGACGCCGGTCGACCGCGTCGCACACGAGCCGACGCACCTCACGACGGGCCTCCTCGAACTCGATCGTGAGCGTCTCGCACCCGTCGACGCCAGGCAGCGGCACCGACCAGTAGCGCTCGACTCGCAGGGTGCCGTCCGTGCCGAACGTCAGGACATGGGCGGGTGGGACGCTGAGCACGCCGGCGAAGAACGTCCGCGGCGTCGGGACGTAGCCGAACGTCAGGTAGGCGTCCAACGCCTCCTCGTCGAGGCGGCGCGGTACGGCAGGATCGGCGACGACGGCCTTGATCTCGCTGCCGAACACGAGCCGCGGCCCGTCGGTCCAGTAGTAGAGCGGCTTCTTGCCGAAGCGGTCACGGCCGAGGACGAGCCGCCGGCGGCGGTCGTCCCACAACGCGAACGCGAACATTCCGTCGAGCCGTTGACACAGCGCGACCGGCTCCAGGTCGTCGGCGAGGTGGGCGATGACCTCGGTGTCGCCGCTGGTGACGAACCGCCGGCCGGCCCGCTCGAGCTCGTCGCGCAGCTGCCGATAGTTGTAGATCTCCCCGTTGAAGGCGACGCCGATCGTCCCGTCACCGTTGGTGATCGGCGGATCCCCGGTGAGGAGATCGATGATCCGCAAACGGCTCTGGGCGACCGCCGCACCGGCGCGCGCATACGTCCCGATGGAGTCCGGCCCGCGGTGCTCGAGCAGGGACGCGAGGCGCAAGGCGCGTTGCTCGACATCAGCTCCCCGCTCCACCACACCAGCGATGCCGCACACGATCAGCGCCTCCACATCTCGGCGGTGGCTTCGAGCCAGCCGACGAACGTCCCGGCGTCGACAACTCCGGTGATCCCGGCGGTCGCCACGAGCCGACCGGGGTGCAGGACCCAGAGCGGGCTGCGACCGTCCCGGCGCTTCCAGCTGCCCCGAGCCGCCCGGAGCAACGCGCCGAACAGCAACACCATGATCCAGCGACGGTCCGTCAGCCGAGCGAGCGCGACGAACGTCAACGCCATGACGTAGATCCGCCGCACGCGATAGTGCCAGTGGTGCTGCTCACCGGCCAGCGCGTTGACCCGGGAGTAGGTGCGGAACCGCCGGAACGTGGTGGCCACGGTCGGTTGCAGCTGCCACTGCACGGTCGCCTCGGGAGAGGCCCCCACGCGCGCGCCCAGCGTCGTCACGCGGCGCATGAAGATGCGGTCCTCGGCCGCCCGCAGGTCGGGAAAGCCCCCCGCCCGCTCCCACAACTGGCGGCGGAGCAAACACGAGGCGATGGAATGATCGCGCACCGGCCCCACCGCTCCGAGCGAGGTCGGGGTGACGTACACGAGGGCCGCGCACTCCGTGAACCAGGAAGTTGGGGCGGGCTCGTAGCTGCCATAGACGATGTCGACGGTCGGATCGGCCGCCACGAAGCGCTCCAGCCGATCGAGCCAGTGGCGGTCGAGCACGATGCCGGCATCGGTGAGCGCCACCCAGTCCGTGGTTGCGGCCTCGATGCCGACGTTGCGGGCGCGGCCGGGCGTCGCCGGGCCGGCGTCGATGACGTCCCAGCCGTGCTTTCCGACACACGACGCCCGCGCCAGGCCGAGCGTGCGGTCGGTGGAACCGGCGTCGACGAAGATGACCTTGTCGGGCGGGTGTGTCTGCGACTCGATCGACCGCCGGAGCGCTTCGAACGAGCGCTGTTCGTTCCTGAGGGGAACGATGAGCGTGATCGTCGACCCACCGCTCATCGCGTGGGGAGAGTACCCGTGCCCCGGTACGGCCGAGCTCATGACGTGCGGCGCTCATCCGTCAGTCGGCCAACGCACGCTCGTAGACGCGTCCGTACTGCGGCACCACTCGTTCCGGCGTGAGCTCGGTCGTGACGAAGGCGTGTCCCGCCGCGCCGAGTCGCGACGCAAGACCGCGGTCAAGGGCGAGCGTTCGGATGGCGTCGGCCAACGCCTCAGGGTCGCGCTTCGGGACGAGCACGCCGTTGACGTTGTCGTCGATGATGTCCGTCGCGCCACTCACGTCGGTGATCACGAGCGGTCGTCGGAGCCACATGGCCTCGCCCATGACGGAACTGAACGCCTCTTGCAGGGTCGGCTGCACGACGACGTCGACGCACTCCATCATCGCCATCGCGTCCCGGCGCCAGCCCGTGAACCGCACCACCTCGTGGAGATCGAGCTCGGCGACTGATCGCTCCAGCCCAGCCCGCTCGGCGCCGTCGCCGACGATCACCCAGCGCAGAGACGGCAGTTCGTCGGCGAGCACGCGGACCGCACGGAGCAGATAGCGATGGCCCTTGTCCCTGTAGAGGCGGGCGAACGTCCCGATGACGAACGCATCGGCGGGGAGCGCGAGCGAGGTGTGCAGTTGGACACGATCGGTCGAGCCGGCGCCCGCGTACTTCGCGGCGGTGAACGCGTACGGGATGACATGAACACGCTCGGGACGAACGCCGATGGCAGACACCATGTCGGCGATCATCCGGGAGGGCACGACCACCGCGGCCGCGGCCCTGTGGACCCGGCGCTCGAGAGCGAGATACGCGCTCCGCCGCGCCCCGGATGCCGAGAGGTGGATCGCATCGGAGTAGTGCCGCCCGACGACCAACCTCGTGGGCGCCAGGCGCGTCGCCATCCACGCCAGCAACGCGGGGTCGAAGTGATGGCAATGAACGACGTCGATCCGCTCACGCGTGAGGTAGCTGCGCAACCGGAACAGGGCTCCCGGATACGAACGGCGGCCGACTTCGGCGTGGATGTTGATCGTCTCCACGCCTCGACCGGCAAATCCCGGATCAGCGATGTTGCTCGGGACGCCGAACGTGGCGACCCGGACGTCGAACGCGTCCGCGTCGAGGTGGTCGACGATCACGTCGATGAAGTCGTGGCGGTTGACCACGTCGGCCAACTGCACGACACGCACGCGTCGGGCACCGGACGAGCTCACGGGCTGCGCAGTCCGGCCGCGAACCAGGCTCCGGCGGCAACCCTGAAGACGGCGGGCCCGAGCGGCCCCAACAGCCCTCGTCGTCCGAGATGTGCGGCGCGTCGGAGCGCAGAACGCATCGGTGCTGTTGCGAGCAGACGCCACGCGGTCGCCTTCGGGGATCGCCGTCCATGGTGCGTGATGATCCGCCGCAGCTCGCTGAGCTCGAGGCACTCGGGATGACGTCGCGCCGCCTCGGCGCAGCCGCGGCCGTGGCCATGCTGTTGCCGCAAGAACGTGTCGACGTCGATGGTTCGGTTGTGGAACGCGATGATGTCGCGTCCGACGAGGATCGGAACACCGTGGCGCGCCAGGCGGTCCGACAGCTCGTACTCCTCGGCGACGGGCGTGCGCATGTCGTCCGCGTAGAACTCCGACCACTGGCGCACCGGGCCACTTCTCTCGACCGAGAGGTGCCCGCTGGCAACGATCGTGGCGGGCGCGATCGCCGCGGCCGCCGCCCGATGCGGGTCGTTGTCGAGCGTCAGCACCCAGTCGACGAAACGGTCCCTCGGTTGGTCGACGTACGGAGACCGGCCGAACACGACGGAGTTGGGATGGCGACCGTGGGCGTCGACGTGCGTGCGCAACGTGCCGGGCAGCAGCAGCATGTCGTCGTCGACGAACAGCACGATCGGCCCGACGGCCTCCCGGTACCCCCGGTTCCGAGCCGCCCCGACGCCGGCGTTGTCCTGGCGCACGACTCGCAGGCGACACCAGAACGGGGGAACGAGCGTGGCGAGGGCGTCCTCGGCCGGCTCGGCGGACCCGTCGTCGACGACGATCACCTCCACGCCACCGAGGTCGCTGACGTCACCGACGTCGCTGGCGAACACGGAGCGCACCGTGTCGGCGAGTAGCTCGGCTCTGTTGAACGTGGGGATCACCACGCTCACGCCGACGAGCTCTCCGGACACCGGTCGGAGCGTACGTTGGGCGTCCGCCCGATGAACGGTGGCATCATTGGATGCTCCGCCTGACTGCCGATGGGTCGGAGATCCATGCGCGCCTGCTTCAAGTCCGCCGCCTACGGAGCCGTCGAGATCGCCACGCTTCGTCGTGGTATCGCGCGACGGATCAACGGGGAGGTGGTGCGATTCCCGGCACGGTGGTGCCGGTACTACCCGGCGGAGTACGAGCGGGCCAAGCACGACTTCGTCGTACAGCACTGCCGTCCCGGCTCGGCGGCCATCGACCTCGGCGCCCACCTCGGCCTGTTCACCGTCGCCATGGCGCGAGCCGTTGGCGCCCGAGGTCTCGTGGTCGCGGTGGAGCCGACGCCGTCGACCCGCGCCGCGCTGGAAAGGACCATCGCGCTGAACGGGCTCGACGCGGTCGTCGCGATCCGATCCGAGGTCGTCACCGACCGGGTCGGGGTCGCCGTCCCGTTCTTCACCACCGCCGACCCGTTGTCGAACGCCAACAGCGTCGTCGCGTCAAGTCTGTCGAGGGCGTCGTTCGAGGCGCCGTCCACGACGATCGACGACATCGTCGAGGCGCTCGACCGGCCGGTGTCGTGCGTCAAGCTCGACATCGAGGGGGCCGAGCTCGTCGCGCTGCGAGGTGCCGGCCGGACCGTGCAGCTCCATCGGCCTGCACTCGCCGTCGAGGTGCATCCTGTCCAGCTGCGTCAGGCGGGGTTCTCGGCGACGGAGCTGTGGACGTGGCTGCTCGACGCGGCGTATCTCGTGACCCGCGACGGCGGGCCCGTCTCGAAGGCGTGGTTCACGGGCCAACCGGGCTGCTTCGAGATCCAGGCGGTCGCCCGGCCGTGACGGGTTTCCGGGCCCGCTTCGATCACCGAACCGCCCCTTTCAAGACCCAGACGAGGTCGAAGCCGAGCACGGCAAGGGGACCGTCGGTGTGAGCCGCTCGGAGCCGGGCCAACGGCGGCACCACCCGAACGGCGATGTCGGGGGCGAACGACCATCCGACGCGGCGGACCACGACGAGGTCGACCGAGCCGAACAGGTGCTCCCAGTACCGACGACTCCGTACGGAGATGTGGGTCGGGTCCCACCATTCGTAGGGCCCGTGTTTGCGTCTCACCCGGTGGAAGGCGCGCTCGGTGACCGAGACCAGCGACGTGCGCTGGGGCGTCGACACGATGAGGACTCCATCCTCGTTCAGCCAGCTCGCCATCCGTCTCAGCAGGGGCCGATGGTCCTCTGGAGGAAGGTGTTCCACCAGTTCGATGCAGGTGACCACGTCGACCGGTGCTGGCGGCGCCCAGAGGCGCGCATCGCAGGCGTCCGCTCCGCTCGTGGCGGCCAGCGCGGGGTCGAGCTCGCAACCGGAGACGTCGAAGCCGTGGGCGCTGAGCAGGTTCATCACGCGTCCGACGCCGGAACCCACGTCAGCGGCCGTCGATCCTCGCAATCCGCCGAGGATCATGTCGAGAACGGCGCCGTTCGTCCGGTCCACCGAGACGACCGTAACTCCGCCCGCGGGTAGGTTCGGCGCCCGTGACAACGGGTCCTCCCGGCACACAGCTGTATCTCGATCTGCTCAAGGGAGCCCTGACGAGAGAGATCTGGCTCGACGATGATCCCGGCCGGAACAATTGCCGGGAGCTGCGGGTCAACGGTTGGAAAGGCCAACCCGTGCGCCTGGTTCAGCGGGCGCTGTCGACGTTCGGTTACCAGATCGTCGCCGAGACCAAGGACGCCAACCTGAAGGACCTCCGTCGGACCGGAAGCGACTGGCCGGAATTCGCCGAGACGATGATCGGACGGCTCCGCCTCGACAACCTTCATCAGTCGATCGAGAGAGTCCTCGACGACGGCATTCCAGGCGATCTCATCGAGACGGGCGTGTGGCGCGGTGGGGCGGTGATCTTCATGCGGGCCGCGTTGAAGGCGCACGGCGTCACCGACCGGTCGGTGTGGGTCGCTGATTCCTTCGAGGGCCTTCCCCCGGCAACGCTGGACATCGACCGGCCCGACGACCTCTCAGGTTTCGCCGACCTCGCGATCGACCTCGAGACCGTCCGCGCCAACTTCAAGAGGTACGGCCTGCTCGATGATCAGGTCAAGTTCGTCAAGGGTTGGTTCAAGGACACCCTTCCCATCGCCCCGATCGACCGGCTGGCGCTGCTGCGCCTCGACGGCGACTACTACGAGTCCACATGGGATGCGCTCGACGCGCTCTACCCCAAGTTGGCTCCCGGCGGGATCGTCATCGTCGACGACTACGGCTTGATCCACGGCTGTCGCAAGGCCGTGGACAAGTACCGGGCCCTCCACCACGTCGTCGAGCCGATCGAGCGGATCGACCACACCGGCGTCTGGTGGCGCAAGGCGTGATCCTGTCGTGCTCGGCATCGAGCCAGCTCGGAAGGGGGGATTCCGACATCGGCTAACGCCTGGTCGCCCAGACCGTCATGTTCGTCGACGTTCCGGTCCGGTTGCCGAGCCGGATCAGCAGGCCACCGCCCGTCGCCTTGAGCCGGTCGAGCGCGGCCGCCGTGGATGGGACGGCCGGGTTCGCCAGAACGATCGTTTCGTCGATCGTGACGCTGTGCTTGCGCAGCAGCGCCGACAGCGATCGAGGGCTGAACCCCCAGACGTGATATGGCGAGAACGTCGGCGAAAGGTTGAGCACACCCGGGCTGCGCCGAATGCGCGAGAGCACCGAACCGAACCACGTCACGATGTTCGGTTCGCGAGGGACGTCGATGAGCAACGTGCCACCGGGGCGGAGCAGCCCGACGCAGGCCTCGACCAGCGACGACGGATCGCCGACGTGCTCGAGCACCGCCGCGAGCACGACGGCATCGAATCGCGCGACATCACGACGGGCGAACTCCTCGGCGGTCTCGTCCAGCACCGTCAGCCCGCGAGTGCGCGCGTACTCGATCATCGCCGTCGACAGCTCCAGGCCGACACATCGGGTGATGCCCTCGCGCCGGGCCGCTTCGAGCAGGTCGCCCCGCCCGCTACCGACGTCCAGGATCGAAGGATCCGCCATGCCGGTGCGCGATCGGATGTCACGTATGACGTCCCGTCGTCTCTCGCACTCGGGCTCGAAGTCGCCGTGGCAGGCGAAGTAGTTCTCGGGATCGCCGTACATCTCTTGAGCGTCCAGCGGGCGAGGGAACGGGTTCGGATAGAGCAGCCCGCAGCTCCGGCACTGCTCGATCGGCGACTCGATGCCCAGCCGATACCGATGGTAGCGACCACCGCGGATGCCGAGACGGCGTCGAGCCCCTGGGCCGCAGGTCGGGCAATCGATCGGAACCAGCTCGTACCGGCGACCCTCGGGGTCGAGCACGAACGTCACGGGAGCCTCGAGAGCTTCAGCGCATTGGCGAAGTACGCGCTCTCCGACGACACGACGTCAGCGGGGCCGAACGCCTCGAGACGCCCCCGTTCCAGCACGAGGATGTCGTCGCAGATGCTCAGGGTCGACAATCGGTGGGCGACGATGACCACCGTCACCTGCCCGTGCAGACGGTGGATGGCGTCCTGCACGAGCCGCTCGGAGCGCCCGTCGAGTGCGCTCGTCGGCTCGTCCAGGACGAGCAGGCCGGGCTCGGCGAGAAGCGCCCGCGCCAGGCACAGCCGCTGGCGCTGACCCCCCGAGATCGCGCCCACCCGATGGCCGATCGGTGTGTCGTAGCCGGCGGGCCACTCGGCGATGTCTTCGACGATGTTGGCGAGCACGGCGGCCCGTTGCACCTGAGCCGGAGAGAAGCCCTCACGGTAGAACGTGATGTTGTCGGCCACCGTCCCGGTCACGATCTTGGGCTCCTGCGGCAAGTAGGACACTTGGCGGGCCCATTCGTCGACGTCGTACTCGGCCGCGGGGCGACCGTTGACGAGGTAGGCGCCGGCCTGCGGGTCCCGCAGGCGCAGGATCAGCTGCACGAGTGTGGACTTCCCCGCTCCTGACGGCCCCACGATGCCGACGCAAGATCCGGCAACGACCGAGAACGTGATGTCGGAGAGGGCCGGGCGGCCGCGGTCGTACGAATACGACACCGCCTCGAAGCCAATCGACTCGATCCGGGCGAGCGACTCCCTCCCCGGCGTCTCGACGTCGGCCCGGTAGCGAGCCACCGCGTCGTCGACCGCGTCGATCGACGACAGGCACCCGGAAAGCTCGTGGTAGAGCTGCTGGAGCTGTTGGGAGTAGGCAAAGGCCCGGAGCAGGACGAGCACGATCGCGCCCGACGCGGCGACGTCGGCGCTGCTGAACGTGCGGACCACGAACAGCGCGCCGATGAGGACGCAGAGGGCGGCGGCTTGATAGAGGCCAGTGATCGAGATCGCCATGAAGTTGAGACGCCTTCCCCACCCGGCGATTTCGGCGATCTCGGCGGCGAGCGCGTCCTTGCGTTGGCGAGCGACTCCGTGGACTCGAACCTCCTCGGCCGTCCGGACCAGTTCGTCGAGTGACTCGGCCATGCCGAGCTCGCGAGCTGATCGCGCCGCGGCACTGACCCGGGTACGCCGAGTCAAGGGCCGGAGCAGGAGGAACAGCGTGCCCACCGCGAGGATCAGCGTCAGCGCCGCGAGCGGGCTCACGGCGATGGCCGACACCGTCAGGATGATCAGGGAACATGCCGCGGTCGTCGCCGCGGCAAGCTGCAACGTGGCTCTCGTCGCCCGCTCGATCTCGAGCCCGACCAACTGCTGGAGCCCTCCTTCACGATTGGCGGCCTGCACGGTCCAGGTCGTGTCGATGTAGGCGTGGAACACTGCGGTGCGCAACCGGCGCTGGACGTCGCTGGCGAGGCGAGCGGTGACGGCAGCGTTGACGAGCATCACGACCAGCCGACCCGCGGTGAGCGCCAAGGCCAGGACGAGCGCCCATCCCACGGAGATGCGGTCGAGCTCGAGCGGCCCGATGTGCAGCGCGAGCTGGCGATCCGATGCGATGCCGACGGCGGCCTGCACGATGAGGACGAGGACACCTACCTCGGCGATGCCCCCGGCGACCGACAACGCGGTGATGAGGGCGAGACGGCGCTCCTGCCCGTCAGCGAGGCGTCGTATGGCTCGCCGCCTGGGCCCCCGGCGGTGACCGCTCAAGGGGCCTGATACTGGCACGCGCTGCGTTCCCATGCCACGGTGCGGTGGAATGATTGGCGACATGGCTCAGCCGCCAGGATCAGGGACTTCCCTGGCGCCCCGTACGCGGCGGCTCCCCTCGTGTCCGGTGTGTCGTCACGGCCCGACCGCGTTCTCCTTCGCCTCCGTCGACCTCCTGCACGGCGTGCCCGGCATCTTCGCCTACGACAACTGCCCGTCGTGCCGCTCCTTCTTTCAGAACCCGATCGCCGTCGACGACGACCTCCCGCGGTACTACCCGGAGGACTACTTCACGCACGACGATCTCGGGGCCCTGAAGCCGGGCGGCTCCTCCGGGCCGCTCCAAGCACTCGTGCGCCGATTGGTGCTGGAGTCCCGCAGCCGACCCCGTGATCACTCGCTCGACCTCAGGGAACGATGCGGCCGACTCCTGCATGCCATCGGGTTCGTTCGCCGACGGGCGCTGTTCGGACTCGTCGACGAGCTCGGCCCGCCGGTGGGAGCCGATCGATGCCTCGAGCTCGGTCCCGGCACGGGCGACGACATGTGGCGACTCGCCCAGCTCGGGTGGAAGGTCACTGGCATCGACCTCGACGCTCGGGCGGCGGAGGTCGCCGCGGCGAGGAGCGGGTGCGAGGTCGTCGTGGGCTCGATCCTCGACCATCGCCCTCGTGAGCCGTACGGCCTGATCTATGGCAGCCACTCGATCGAGCACGTCCCCAGGATTCGAGAGACGGTCACCCACCTCCACTCCCTCCTCGGCGCCGGTGGGCAGCTCGTCTTGATCGTCCCGAACCCCTGGTCACTGTCGACCCGGTTCTACGGGCCGCTCTCGGTGGTGTGGGACCCCCCTCGGCACCTGACGCTCCCCAGCGTCCGGGCGCTGCGCGCCTTGTTGGGTGAGACCGGGTTCAATCGCGTCAGAGTCAGGACGAGCTCGCGGCGCGCCGGTCACTATTGCGCGATCGCCCGGGCGCGGCGCCTCGGCACAAGCGGGGTCGCGGCCTGGAACACACGCGCGACAGGGGCGCCGCGAGTGGTCCAGGCCACGGAAACGCTCCTGGTGCATCTCGGGGTGGAGGTCGGTGAGGAGATCATCGTGTCGGCCACCGCCGGATGACTCCCCTCATCAGCGTCATCATCGTCGCCCACGATTCGTGGCCCTACGTGGGCGCCTGCATCGGTTCGCTCTACGACCACCCACCGGCGGAGCGGCCATTCGAGGTCGTCCTCATCGACAACGCTTCCTCGGACGCAACCGCGGACCGCGTGCAGACCCTCTTTCCCGCCGTGCGGCTCGTCGCGTCCCCGACGAACGACGGCTACGGGGTCGCGGTGAATCGGGCGATGCGGGAAGCCGTCGGCGACTACCTCGTCTTGCTCAATCCCGACTGCGAGGTCACACCGGGCTCGCTCGACACGATGGTGCACTTCCTGGACGCCACCCCGAGAGCCGGCATCGTGGGACCCCGGCTCGTCCGGCCCACCGGCGAGGTCCAACCTTCAGGTCGACGGTTTCCGTCCCCGCGGCGGGTGCTGCTCGAAGTACTTCGGCTCCACCGACTGATGTCGCACAGTTGGCGCGCCGATCACTTGCTGGGAACGTATTGGGACCAGTCCACGACCCGGCGGGTCGACTGGGTCTCGGGCGCTTGCCACGTGTTGAGGCGGGAGGTCTGGGACGACGTCGGACCGCTGACCGAGAAGACGTTCTGCGGGTTCGACGACTTCGACTACTGCTTCCGCGCCGCCGAGTCGGGTCTCGAGACGTGGCTCTGCGCAGATGCCACCGTGTTGCACCACGGCGGGATGTCCGTCAACGCCCGGTGGGCTCCGGCGCAGGTCGACGAGTTGGCGATCAACAACATGTTCGTGCTGCTGGAGGACCTGTGGCCGAGATGGCGGGTGAGGCTTCTCGCCCTCACGGAGGCGGCAGCAGCAGCGTCGGACTGTGTGACCGCCACCGTCCGCCGCCATCGTCCCGGCAAGCACGACGGCCGTGGCGAGACCGTCCGACGACGGGCCCGCCAGCTCACATTGCTCTTGAGCCTCGCCAGCGGGCGACGAGCTCCGACGTCTCGCTGCGATCCTGGCCGGGGCGTGGCGTGAGTCACCGACGCCGCGGCCGTTGGAAGGGTCAGAACGCTTGACAGCTGGTTCGCGGGCGGCGCGATCCTCAGCTGACCATGCGCCGGGCCGACATCCGACGGGCGCTCGGCCTCTGGCGTCCAACCCCTTCGCCGTGTTCGTGCCTCCGTTCGGTGGAACGTGGTCCACGTCGGGGAGAATGGAATCAATGGCGACTGACCGAGCTTTGAGTGAGACGGAAGAGGCGTTCTGGCGGACCCTCCTCCAAGTCGTCGTCGCTCTGCCCCGCACCCTGGAAGCCGGCCTGATGCGGTCCACCGGGCTGACGATGACCCAGATGCTCGTTCTCATCTCACTGGCCGACGCCCCGAAACAGCAGCGGCGCATGAGCCAACTCGCCGACGTCACCTCCCTGTCTGCCAGCCGGGTGACCCGCATCGTCGCCGATCTCCAGCACCGAGGCTTCGTGGGGAAACGCGTCTGTGACCAAGACGGTCGCGGCTACATCGCCGAGCTCACCCCACAAGGGCGGGCCGAGGTCAAACGAACCTACCCCGGTCGCCTCCGCAACGCCCGCGAGCACGTCATCGACCACGTCGACCCGAGCGAGCTGCCCGTCGTCCTCAACGCTCTCAGACGGATCCTCGAAGGGCTCGAACCCCACAACGACAGCAGCTCCTAGCGACCACCAGAAGTCTCGACTTAACTAATAATTTGCTTGCTACAGCAATTAGATCGTGGTATGAATGTGTACGCCATCGATGACCGACACCCGGTCACCTACGAAAGGGGCGCACCATGTCCACGACCGACAAGGCCTTCACGCCCGCCGACACGGCGATCGTCCTGGTCGATCACCAGCCGGGGGTGCTGGCCATGGCCGGCAGTCTCCCGGCGGAGGTCCTTACCTGCCTTGTCGAGGTAGTAGTCGATTGCGGCCTCGATGTCGTCGGCGGCGAGCCGGCGAAGCCGGACCGGCTTGGCCATCGGGTGTCAGCCGGTCGTGTTGACGCGGCGGCGCAGGGTGGTGAAGTACGCGTCGTCGGCGAGAGGTCCCGCGGCGGACTGGGCGCCATCAAGCAGCACGCGGCGGAGCCGTTGGCGGTCTTGGTCGCGTCGGATGAGCTCGCGTACGTACTCGCTGGTCGAGCCGTAGCGCCCTTCATCGACCTGCTCGTCGACGAACGCGCGCATCTCGTCGGGGAGCGACACGTTCATTTCGCATGTAGTCGCGGTCCAGTTCGTCGGGATCC
>JACCUL010000244.1 GCA_013811855.1 Acidimicrobiia bacterium | reverse complement strand
CATGACCATGTCCGCTGAACGCAACAAGGCTCGGATGCTGGAGCTGATCCAGCGCGTCCTCAACGGCCACGACGTGGAGGCGCTGCCGGAGTACACCTCCAACCCGAGCGTCGCCGGCTCGGCGTTGGGATTGGTGAGCGCGTTTCCGGACTTGGTCGCCGTGGTGGGCTGGATCGTGGCTGAAGGCGACATGGTCGCCGTCTACTTGGAGGTGAGCGGGACACACCTTGGCCCATGGATCTGGGTGCAGGAGCCCACCGGGCGGCCCATGACCACGGGCTTCCTTCTCGCCGTGCGATTCGATCAGGAGGGACAGATCGTCGATCAATGGCTGGGATCGAACTTCGTTGCGATGCTCGAGCAGATGGGCTGGGGAGTCGCTCCAGTGGGCGAGACGGTATCGCCACCCCGCTGACCCAACGTGTGGCGCCGGTGGGACCCTCGTCACCAGGTCCGCCGAGCAATGAGCGTCCCCGGCTCGGACGGACGACACGTCGGTCAGGCGACCTCACGGTCCGACTCGACCGGACAGAGGCGCTCGAGCTTCTCGCCGTTGTCCAGGCGACGCTCAATGCGATCGCCCGCAGCCGGGAACTCACCGTCGGCGCCGCGATCCTGACGGGCATTCGAGCCAAGCTGATCGACGCGCTCGAGACGGGCTCGTGAACGAAGTGATGGAGAACGGAGCGAGACGATGACCGACACCACGGATGCACTTGCGAGCCTCGCCGACGATGCGTTGGCGGAGCTGACGTCGGGCGACCCACTGACGACGCGGTGCGTCGCGATGAACGGCACTGACGCTTTGCACTACTCCGTGCGCGAGGGGGAACTTACCAACCGCTCGGTGGGTCATCGCCCACCCGCTGATGGGGGCAACGAGCACCTCCGAAGACCTTCCCAGGATGTCGGCGGAGGCGCGATCGACCACGTCCTGGCCAGCGCGACCGTCGTCGACGAGGAGGCGGCCCACACCGGCCGATCGCGGATCGTCGCCGCCCTCGGCTCCATGGGCGCGCTCGACCCGGCGTTGACCCGCGCCGAGGCCGAGAACATCACCTACACGTGCCTGTCCTTCGAGGTCGCCCGCGTCCTCACCGTCGAGCGCGGCTGGAGCGACGAGCAGTACGAGATGTGGATCGGCCGCTCGCTGAGCC
Organism: Acidimicrobiia bacterium; assembly: GCA_013811855.1. Taxonomy (GTDB): domain Bacteria; phylum Actinomycetota; class Acidimicrobiia; order Acidimicrobiales; family Ilumatobacteraceae; genus JALZMG01. The sequence continues at coordinate 7,097 of JACCUL010000244.1, read as the reverse complement.
GCCTGCTGCTGCCCGCCGACTGACCTGGAGGAATCGATGCTGCTCACCGCCCGCCGCGCGTTCACCGGCACGACCGACCAGGTGCCGAACGACCCGGTGCTGGCCATCGAAGACGGCCGCATCGTCGAGATCCTTTCCCGCGGCGACGTCGCGGAGAGCGCCGACGTCGTCGACCTCGGCAACGTCACGCTCCTGCCCGGCCTGATCGACGTGCACCAGCACCTCGCCTTCGACGCGTCGCCAGACCCGGTGGCGCAGCTCCAGGCCGACGACGACGCCGCCCTCCTCGAACGGATGCACCGCCACGCCCACCGAGCCCTCGACGTCGGCATCACCACGATCCGAGATCTGGGCGACCGCGGCTACCTCTCGCTCGAGCTGCGCGACCGCTTCGCCGGCACCGAGGTCGGTCCCCGCATCGTCGCCTCCGGTCCGCCAATCACCACACCGAACGGGCACTGCTGGTTCCTGGGCGGAAGCGTCGAGGGCCTCGACGGGATCCGCGCCGCGGTGCGGCAACGGGCGGCCCGCGGCGTCGATGTCATCAAGATCATGGCCAGCGGCGGGAACATGACCCCACCGTCAGGCCCCATGAGTCCCAGTTCGGGCAGGCCGAGCTGGCGCTGGCGCTCGAAGAGGCCCACGCCGCCGGGCTGCCGCTGGCCGTCCACGCTCACGGCGGCCAGGCTGTGGCCGACGCCCTCGCCGTGGGCGCCGACTCGATCGAGCACTGCACGTTCTTCTCCGCCGACGGCGTCGACGCCGACCCCAGTGTCCTCCAACAGCTCGCCGCCAGCCGCAGCGTGATCTCCATGACCGCGGCAGTCGTGCCCGGCACGAGCGGCATCTACCCTGCGATGCGCGAGCGGCTGGCGGCGATCTTCGCCAACTGCGCCATCCTGCACCGCACCGGCGCCTGCCTGGTGTGCAGCAGCGACGCCGGGGTCGGACCCAACAAGCCGCATGACGCCCTTCCCTACGGTGTCGTCAACGTCCTACCCGTGCTGGGGATGAGCAACGCGGAGGCCCTCACCAACGTAACCGCCTTCGCGGCCGAGGTGTGCGGCCTCGCCCACGTGACGGGCACGCTCGAGGTGGGCAAGGACGCCGATCTCCTCGCCGTGGCCGGCAACCCGGTCGAGGACCTCGCCGCCATCCACGACGTCGTCGCCGTCTTCGCCGGGGCCGCCGCCACCGTTAGAACCGGAGGAGTCCAGCGCTCGGGCGTGGGCCGAGACGGTCTTCTTCTCAAGCGCCGCGGCGGCGCCGGTCCAGGTGCACGCGTCGCTCGCCACCGGACGACCCGGCGGAGACGCTGTGGTTACCGAGCGGACCGGACACGGGCGTCTGATGGCGGCGACCCGGTTCCGTCCATCCTCCTTCGCTCGGAAGAGGGCCCGGTCGGCTTCGTCGAGGAGCGACGCGAGGTCGAGACCCTCGTCGTCGGCGAGACCGATGGAGGCGGACACGGTGGTCTCTCCCGTGGAGAGTCGAATCGGCTTCGCTCGCTCACGGCGGATCCGGTTGATGAGTGATCGCCCACCCGCGGGTTCCGACCTCCTGCCACCTCTTCTTTGTCGAGTGTTCGCAGCTCGTCTCAGCCGCTGATCGCAGGGGATCCGGTAGCGAGTCGACGTGATCGCCAGCTCGACCGTCGGCGTAAGATTCGCGTTCTGTGCAGGGAGATCTCGCCGTCACCGGCGATCCCGAGGCCGATCACCTCCTCAACACCGACCCGCTCGCGCTCTTGACAGGGATGCTGCTCGACCAACAGGTGCCGATGGAGTGGGCGTTCGCAGGACCGGCCTCGCTGCAGCGCCGACTCGGGTATCAGGGCGGCTTGGACGCCAGGCGGATCGCCACGATGCCCGTCGACGAGTTCGTCGCCGTGTGTTGCGCGAAGCCGGCCATCCACCGCTTCCCGGCGGCGATGGGCCGGCGCATCCACGCGCTGTGCCGGGTGATCGCCGAGAACTACGACGGCGACGCGGCGGCGATCTGGCGGGGCGTCGACGACGCCGCCGAGCTGTACCGGCGCCTGCGAGCGCTCCCTGGTTACGGCGACGAGAAGGCCAAGATCTTCGTGGCCATCCTGGCCAAGACACAGGGCGTCGCGCCGGTCGGCTGGGAGCAGGCGGCCGGTGCGTTCGGCGACGACTGCCCCCGCTCGGTCGCCGACATCACGGGCCCTGAATCCCTGGCCGCCGTGCGCGAGTGGAAGCGGGCCCAGAAGGCGGCCAAGCGCAGCAAGCAGGATCCGTCATCGAGCTCTCCAGCCACGCGCGGACGGGACTGACGACCTCCACGATGGTCCAGCTTGCTCGACCCTCCACGCAGGACGCGCCCGAGCTGCGGCTGATGGCCGCCCGCCGGTCGGTCGTCGAGCACGTCCGCGAGATCTCACGGTTCCGCGAGCTCGTCGGGATGCTCGTCCGCAAGGAACTGACCGTCCGCTACCAGCACTCGACGCTCGGGTTCGTGTGGTCGATGATCCAGCCGCTCTTCCTGCTCATCGTGTACTCGGTCGTGTTCGCCATCCTTCGCGCCGGGTTCGCCGACTTCGCCATCTGGGTGCTGTGCGGGCTCCTCGTCTGGACGCTCGTCAGTACGAGCCTGACGACGGCGACGCAGTCGATCACGTCCAACGCGTCGCTCGTCGGCAAGGTCAAGTTCCCCCGCGCCGTGCTCCCGCTGTCGAGCGTCGGCGCCGCACTCGTCCACTTCTGCCTGCAGGCGGTGGCGTTCGCGGTGATCCTCGCCGTGACCCGCCACGACGTCGCCTGGAGCTACATGTGGCTCGTGCCGGTGGCCCTGCTGACGTGCGCCATCGTCTGCGCGGCGATGGCGCTGCTGTTGGCGCCGCTCAACGTCTACGCCCGCGACACGACGCACCTCCTCGAGCTCCTCGTGCTCGGGTGGTTCTGGGCGACGCCGATCCTCTACCAGTACGAGCGGGCCGCGTCGTGGTTCGGCCGGCAGGGCTTCGGCGAGTGGATCCTGCTCGTGAACCCGGTGACGCCGATCGTGATCACGGTGCAGCGCGCCATCTACGGCACGGACACGGTGGACGACCTACGCCTGCTTCCCGCGTCCGGGCCGGCGTGGTACCTCGGCGTGCTGCTCGCCACCGCCGCCGCCTGGGGCGTCGTCCTGGCCCTGTCGCTGCGGGCGTTCGACCGGGCCGACATCCACCTGGCCGAGACGCTGTAGCGCCGTGACGCACACTGCGTTCCCCGGCCACGCAGGCCGCTCATGGCCGCTCCCTCGCCGGCACTCGGTCACTCGCATCATCGAGCGGGTGCACCAGTGACCCTCGAGGCGATCGTCGTCGACGGGGTGTCGAAGTCGTTCCGCATCGCCACGGAACCAACGCACTCGCTCAAGGAGCGCCTCGTGCGCATCGGACGCGCCAGCTACGAGGTGTTCCACGCGCTCCACGACATCGACCTGACGATCGACCAGGGCCAGACCGTGGGCATCCTCGGGCACAACGGCTCCGGCAAGTCGACGCTGCTCAAGTGCATCGCCGGGATCCTCACCCCGACCCGGGGACGGGTGTTAGTCAGGGGACGCCTGGCCTCGCTGCTCGAGCTCGGCGCCGGGTTCCACCCGGATCTGACGGGCCGCGAGAACGTGTACATCAACGCCGCCTTCTATGGCATGGGACGCAGGGACATCGACCGGGTCTTCGACGACATCGTGGACTTCGCCGAGCTCGCCCAGTTCATCGACGAGCCGGTCAAGCACTACTCGTCGGGCATGTACGTGCGGTTGGGGTTCGCGGTCGCCGTCAACCTGGACCCCGATGTGCTGCTCGTCGACGAGGTGCTGGCCGTAGGCGACGAGGTCTTCCAGGTCAAGTGCCTCAGCCGGATCAAGGAGTTCCAGTCCGAGGGGCGCACGATCGTGTTCGTCACCCATGCCGCCGAGACCGTCCGCCAGGTGTGCGACCGGGCGATCGTGCTCGACCACGGCCACCTGGTCGAGGACGCCGCGCCCGGTCCGGCGATCCGCATCTTCCGGGAGCACCTGCACGGCCAGCTCGAACCCGGCCGCGCCCCGTCGCGGGGGCAGGACGCCATCGGCGACGTCCGCGTCCACCATCCCCACGAGCACGAGCGCCGCCACCTGCTGCCGGGCGAGTCGTTGACGATCGAGGTCGACCTACGCGTCGAGCAGCCCGTCGCCCGCCCGGTGCTCGACCTGGAGATCGGCGATCGCACGGGCCAGCCGATCTTCCACGTCGACAGCGACGCTCTCGGCCAGCCGCTCGGCCGGCTCGACGGGGCCAGGACGATCCGCATCGAGATCGGCGGGGTGTGGCTGCTCGACGGCGAGTTCCCCGTCTCGCTCCAACTCAGCGACCGCACCACCGGCGAGGTCATCGACTGGCGCGAGCGGGTGACGACGTTCGAGGTCGCCGACGACGGCCGCGCCGACGGCACGGTCGCCCTCGACGTCAAGATCGTGGAGTGACCGGCCCGCCGATCTCGGCGATGGCCGCCGCGACGTCGGCGCGGTCGGCGCCGCGATCGCGCAGCTCGAGGAGCCGGGCCCAGATCGGTGAGGCCGCCAGCGCAGCTGCGTCGACGGCGCCCGTACGGCGCAGGACGTGGTCGGGCACCGATTGCGGATCGTCGCTCTCCAGCCGCGCCACGACCTCGTCGTAGCGGTCGCGCAAGACCGTCGACGTCGGATCGACGCCGAGCACGACGAGCATCCCGGTGCGCCGCGTGTTGACGGGGATGACCGTCAGGTCGGGGCGGCGCTCCCGGATGATCTCGACGGCCTTGAAGACGTCACCGGCCTGGACTCCGTCGCCGCCGGCCCGTGACGCCTCGTCGGCCGTGCGCGGCATCACGTCGTCCAGGACGATCACGCTGGCCGGCCCACACCAGGCTTCGGTGTTGAAGAAGTCGCGGTAGGCGAACTCGGCATGGTGCAGTCCGTCGATGAAGGCCAGGTCGACGGGCAGGCCGGCGAAGTGCTCCCTGGCGTCGGCGGCGGCGAAGAACTCGTCGCTGGTGGCCTTGACGAGCCGGAGGTCGCAAGCCACGGGGCTCGTGACCTCGAACGCCGGGTCGACCCCGATCGTCGTGGCTCGCGACAGCGTGAGGCTGCGGCCGTCCCTGACGCCGATCTCGAGGTACGTGCGCGGGGCCAGGTTGGCGTGCAGCGCAGCCAGGAGATCGTGCCGGGACATGGTCGGCGCCTCGAAGTTGAAGGCCGCCTCGCTCGCCGCGACGGACTCGCGGAGTTTCCGGCGTCGTCGGGCAGCCCGCCTGGCCCGGCGCGCCTTCCTCTCGGCCGCGGCACCGTCGCCAGGCGCCGCAACGCGGGTGCGCTCGTCGCTCGGCTCGACCCTGCTGGCGACCTGCTGGCGGGCCTGCCATTCCACGTCGCCGAGACGCCGCACGCGCTGCTCGCCGATCGTGGACGCGAGGACCCTGCGGATCGAACTCCTCACGGACACCGCGTCGAGGGTACAGGGGCACCTCGCGACGCTCCCCGGATCGGCGTTGCGCTGCCGACTGTCGCCGTCACTGTCGCCGTCGCCGCCAGCGATGCCGGAGCGCCGCCCGCACGCCGGCCCGCTCGGCCGGGAGCCACACGGCTTGTCGCGGCGCGAACCCGGGGTTGCCGTACGGGTCGTGGCGGAGCTCGCACGACCAGCGCCCGTAGAGCAGCTCGATCTCGTGGCGCTCGGCATCCGGCCGGCGGGTCTGCGACTCGAAGTGGTACAGCGTGGCGTGGGGCGTCCACACGACGCGCCGGCCCCCGGCCCGCACCCGCAGGCAGTAGTCGAGGTCGTTGAAAGCGATGGCGAACTCCGTCGGCAGGCCACCGAGCTCCTCGTACAGCCAGCGCGGCGTGGCCAGGCAGGCGCCTGTGACCGCGCTCACCTCCCGGTCGATCTGGAGCAACCCGAACGGGCCCGGATCCGAGCCGGCGAACCCGTGGAAGATGTGTAGCGGCTGCTCGTTGAGCAGGATCCCGCCGTGCTGCAACGTCCCGTCGGCGTACACCAGGCGGGTGCCGACGACACCGACGTCCCGTTCGCCGAAGAAGCCGACGACGACGTCCAGCCAGTCGGGCTGCTCGACGACGACGTCGTCGTTGAGGAGCACGACGATGTCGCCGTGCCCGGCGGCGACCCCCTCGTTGCAACGGGCCGAGAAGTTGAACGGGCCGGCGCCGGCGACCACGGTGACGCCGAGCTCGGCGAGCTCATCGAGGTCCGCCGTCGGCGTGGCGGGATCGGCGACGACGACGACCTCGACGTCGCCCGGGTAGGTGGTCACGGCCCGCACCGATCGCACCGCGCCGAGCACGAGCGGACGGGTCACGCCCCACACCGGACGCGACGTGCCGACGGTCGGCACCACGATGGAGACGCTCGGCGCCGGGTCCGGCAGGTGCCGGCGCACCCGGTAGTGACCGGGAGTGGCGAGGTGTTCGACCTCGGCGTCGATGCCGACCCGGTCGACATGGTCGGCCACGGCGCGTCGGCCGGCCTCCCTGGCGTACGGCTTGGCGTCCGGGTCGGCGGCGGCTGATCCGGGCGTGACGCACCAGTGGTAGAGCACGGCCGGGACATGCTGGATGCGGCGGGCCCGCTCGGTCACGCGCAGGATCAGGTCGTGGTCCTGGGAACCGTCGAACCCGTGACGGAAGCGACCGACGTCCTCCACCAGGGACCGCCGGAGCACGGACAGGTGCGTGCAGTAGTTCTGCGCCCGGAGCCGCTCGGGTGACCACTCGGGCTTGAGAAAGGTGTCGTAGACCGTCCCGTCGTCGGCGATCTTGTCCTCGTCGGTGTAGAGGTAATCGACGTCGGGCGCCGCCCGCAGCGCGGCGTCCACGAGCGTGAGGGCCTCGGGATGGAGGCGGTCGTCGTGATCGAGCAGCGCGACGAACTCTCCCGTCGCGAGCCCCAGCGCCTGGTTGGAGGCGACGACGATCCCGCCGGCGACCGGTCGCTCGACCAACCGGACGCGCTCGTCGTGGGCGACGGCGGCCCGCAGCTCGGCGCGCACGGCCGGGTCCCGCGAGCCGTCGTCGACGAGGCACAGCTCCCACGCCGCGCAGGTCTGGCC
>JACCUL010000555.1 GCA_013811855.1 Acidimicrobiia bacterium | reverse complement strand
GACGCTCATCGCGATCGCATCGTCGACGCGGCGATCGCGTCGGGCCGGCGCACCGGCGCACCGGTGCAGAGCGACGCCCACGACCTCGGGCTGCGCGTCGGCGACGATGTCGAGCACCCCGCGTTCGGCGAGGGCGTGATCATCGACCTGCGCGGCCACGGCGAGTCGGCTGAGGCCACGGTCAACTTCTCCGGCATCGGCACGAAGCACCTCGCGCTCGCCTGGGCCCCGCTCAAGAAGCGCTGAGAGGCCGCGGATCCCACGGTTTGTGTCACCGCACGTGGCCGCATCGGCGCGCGTGCGGTGACACAAACCGGAGGAATCGCTACAGGACGACGACCTTGGTGCCGAGCGGCGCCCAGTTCCACATCCAGATGGCGTTGGGCGTCGACTGGCGGACGCACCCGCCCGACAGCGGCTGACCGAGCTGGGACTCCGACTGCACGGGAACGCCGTTGATGTTGGGGATCTCGTGCAGCCCGATGCGCCCGCCGCCCGGCCCGTAGGCGAAGCGCACCATGTACATCCACCGGATCGCCGGGTTGGCGGCCGAGTAGGCGTACAGCGAGCGGGAGTACACGTAGTACGTCCCCGCATACGGCTCGTACAGCCGGCCGGACACCAGGTGGGTCTTGACGACCGTGCCGTCGGCCTCGATTGCCCACACCCGCTGGCGGGCTCGCGAGTAGACGACCCGCCGGCCGGTGCCGGAGTTCGCCGGGACGACCCACGGGTCGACCCACGCCGGGCCGTTCCAGATGCCCATCTTGGTCAGGGTCTGGGCGTTGCCGACGCCATCGGCCGGGATGCCCTTCTCGCTCTGGTAGGTCCGCATCGCCGTCGCCACGGTGTGGTCGAAGTAGCCGTTCGGGCCCGCGATGTCGAAGCCCATCCGGGCCAACCGTTGCTCAACGCAGGTGACGTCGGGGCTGGTCTGGCCCCACCGCACGGCGACCGCGACCCGACACGATGACCGGAGCGGCTGGCCGCTCCAGATCGACAGCCGGTCGAGTGTGAGGGCCGTAGCCACGTTGCGGACGACACGGATTCGCTTGATCCGCTGGTAGCGCTCGACGGCCCGGACGGTGGCGCCGTCGAACCGCTCGTCGGGGAAGTTGACGTCGAAGCCGAGGCGCGCCAGCCGCCGCTCCAGGCAGCGGACCCGCGGTCCGGGCTCGGAGCGCCGCACCGGATAGCCGACCGTGCAGGCCTGCGAGAAGTCGGGACCGGACCAGATGCGCAACTCCTTGAGCGTGCGCAGCGTGGCGAGACCGGTCACGAACACGCGGTGGCGGTGCTGGAACAGGCGCAGCGCGTCGGCGGTGCCACGACGGAAGTACCGATCCGGCCGGATGTCGTAGCCGAGCGCGGCGAGGCGCTCCTCGATGCAGCGGACGAACTTGCTCTCGGCCCCGTAGCGCACCGGCTTGGTGACCGTGCAGCGCACGGCCCGCTGTCCCATGTCGACGACCTCGGGCGCGTCGGGGACCGTGGTCGTGGTCGTCCTCGGGGGCTCCGTCGTCGTCGGCACCGTGGTGGTCGGCGGCACTGTGGTGGTCGTCGGCGCAGTAGTAGTGGTCGTCGTCTCGAGCGTCGTCGTCGTCGGTGGCACCGTCGAGTCGGGGACCGTCGTCGACGCCGGATCGGTCGGGACCACCGGATCCGTGCCGGGGACGGACGAATCCTCGACGACGGTCGTCGGCGGGCTGTCGTCCGGCGCCGCCCACGCCGTGAGCTCGGGCAGCAGCCCGGCGACGACGAGGCCGGCTGCGGCGATGGTCCGCCAACGCGTGGGACGTGGTCCGCCGTGGCCCAACATGGGCGGGCACGCTAGCCGCCGCCGAAGCACCGCGTTCTATCCGAGCGTGGTCGCCGGCACGGTCGGCTCGACGACGACACTTCGCAGGTCGATCGACAGGCGCCGGCCGTCCTCGACGACGGGGTTGACCCCTTCGGGCGGCTCGAGCTCGGTCACATCGAGCTCCCGCCCTTCGCAGTCGACGAACGTCCGTGTCCCGCGATCCTGCTCGACGACGCAGGAGGGCGAACCGCCGGCCGGGTACGCCCAGTAGAGCTGCCAGCGGCGCGTCGGATCTGAGCCCGTGTGATCGACCACGAGCGAGCGCTCGCCGGCCGTCGTGTTCAACCCCGGCAGCAGCAACGGGCCGTCGCGCTCGACGATGTCGGCGAGCGTCCGGACGTCGCCGACCTCGAACGTCGGCGGCGCCAACCGCTCCGTCGACTCGGCGCCGCCGCCGGCGATGAACGCCGCCACGCCCCACGTCGCCAACATGATCAGCGCGATCACGGCCAGCCCCGCCACGACCGGGACGACGGCCCGGGCGAACGGCGTACGGAGTTGGATCGTCGGGGGCCGCACGGGCCCAGTCTGGCGGCGGGCCGCCTCGATCGAGCGTTCGCGCCCGCCCGAACGACGCCGTAGGGTGCTGCCCGCCGTACCGACCAGGAGGCCGATGGCGTGGATCTCTTCGAGTACCAGGGCAAGCAGTACTTCGCCCGTTTCGACATCCCGGTGAGCCCCGGGGGCGTCGCCGAGACCGTCGACGAGGCCGTGGCCCAGGCCGAGGCCGCCGGCTATCCGGTCGTCGTCAAGGCCCAGGTGCAGGTCGGCGGACGGGGCAAGGCCGGCGGGATCAAGCTGGCCAACGACGCCGTCGAGGTCCGCACGCACGCCGGCGACATCCTCGGCATGGACATCAAGGGCCACGTCGTCAAGCGAGTGTGGGTCGAGCAGGCGTCGGACATCGACGAGGAGTACTACGCCAGCCTGACCCTCGACCGCGCCGCCAAGCAGCACCTGCTGATGCTGTCGGCCGAGGGCGGCATCGACATCGAAGAGGTCGCCGCCCGCGACCCCGACGCCATCGTCAAACACCACGTCGACCCAGTGGACGGCTTATCGGTGGAGGTCGCCCGCCAGGCGGCCGTCGACGCCAGGATCCCCGAGCGGGCCGTCGACGGCGTCGCCGACATTCTTGCCAAGCTGTACCGCTGCTACACCGAAGGTGACTGCGACCTCGCCGAGATCAATCCGCTGATCCTCAAGTCCGACGGCCAGGTCCACGCCCTCGATGCCAAAGTCAGCCTCGACGGCAACGCCTCGTTCCGGCATCCCGAGTGGGACGAGTACCGGGCGACCGAGGAGCTCGACGAGCGCGAGCAGCTGGCCCGCGAGAAGGGTTTGCAGTACATCGGGCTGTCCGGGTCCGTCGGCATCATCGCCAACGGCGCCGGCCTGGCCATGAGCACGCTCGACGTCGTCAACCAGGTCGGCGGCCAGGCCGCCAACTTCCTCGACATCGGCGGCGGCGCCAACGCCGACGTGATGGCCGCGGCCTTGGATGTCATCAACTCCGACGAGGACGTGCGCTCGATCTTCATCAACATCTTCGGCGGCATCACCCGCGGCGACGAGGTGGCCAACGGCATCGTCGAGGCCGCCGGCCGGGTCCGGCTCCGCGCGCCGATGGTCATCCGCCTCGACGGCACGAACGCCGACGAGGCCCGCCGGATCCTCGCCGAGTCCGGCATCCCGGCCTCACAGCTGATCACCAAGCCGACGATGCTCGACGCCGCCCGCGAGGCCGTCCGCATCGCCAACGGGTCAGAGGGTGGCGCGTGAGCGCCACCCGCCGGGCGAGCGACCGCCAGGGAGCCGAACGGCGATGGGGGTCGGGGGCGCAGCCCCCGCAGCGAAAAGGAGGAGCGTGAGATGGCCGTCTTCGTCGACGCCGACACCAAGGTGCTCGTGCAGGGGCTGACCGGCGGGCAGGGCAAGTTCCACGGTCTGCGCAACCGGGACTACGGCACGCAGATCGTGGCCGGAGTCACGCCCGGCAAGGGCGGCCAGGACGTCGAGGGCGTTCCGGTGTTCGACACGGTCGCCGAGGCTGTGGCGGCCACGGGCGCCGACGCCTCATTCGTGGCCGTACCGCCGAGAGCCGCACCGGCGGCCATCCTCGAGGCCGCCGCAGCCGGTGTCGGCTTCCTCGTGTGCATCACCGAGGGGATCCCTGCGCAGGACGAGGCGCTGGTGTTCAACACGCTGCTCCGCCGGCATCCCGGCACCCGGCTGCTCGGGCCGAACTGCCCCGGGATCATCAGCCCGGGCAAGTGCAACATCGGCATCACCGCCGGCGAGATCGCCCAGCCGCCGACGGTGGACGGGCCCAACGTCGGCATCGTCAGTCGCTCGGGGACGTTGACCTACCAGGCGCTGTACGAGCTGAAGCAGGTGGGCATCGGCGTGTCGACGTGCGTCGGCATCGGCGGTGATCCCGTGCCCGGCACGAGCTTCGTCGATTGCCTGGCCGAGTTCGAGGCCGACCCCGAGACCCACGCCATCATGATGATCGGCGAGATCGGCGGCTCGGCCGAGGAGGAGGCCGCGGCCTTCATCTCCGAGCACGTGTCCAAGCCGATGAGCGCCTACATCGCCGGTGTCACGGCACCGGCCGGCAAGAAGATGGGCCACGCCGGCGCCATCGTCTCCGGCGGCAAGGGCACGGCGCAGGGCAAGATGGACGCGCTCGCCGCGGCGGGCGTGCAGGTCGGGCTCAACCCCACCGAAGCCGGCGAGAGGATGGCGGTCATCGTCAGCCGGCTCTGATCGTCAACGTCAGGGTTGTGGTTGTCGGAGCGACCACAACCCCGACGAAGATGTCGATCAGGGAACGGGGGGAGGCGGAGGGGGTGGCGCATCCGGATCGGACGGCGCCGCGGGTGGCGGCGGGGCCGGAGCGGCCGGAGGCGGAGGGGGCGGCGGGGCGACACCCGTGCTCGCGGGACGGTCGAACGAGGACCTCATCTTGTCCATGTCGGTCAGGTCGCTGAGCCGGCCGCCCGTGGCCTGGAAGTTGAGCACCGCCCCGACCAGGGCAACGATCGCCGAGATCGCCGAGAGCCAGAGCCCGACGCCGCGACCGACGTCGATGCCATCCGGCACGTCCTCGCCCAACCCGGGGGCGATTAGCCGGAGCAGCACCAACAGCGTGCCGAGCGCGGTCGCGGCGACGAGGATCAGGGGCCACGGCACCGACGTGTTCTTGATGACCCCACCGGCGAGCAGGAACGCCACGACCCCGGTGCCGACGATCAGGATCCAGGGCACGGTGCCCGTGAAGAAGAAGTCGAAGGCGTTGCCGTCACTCACGGAGGCACCGCCGGCCGAGATCTTGATCCAGTCGACGAACGTGCCGAAGATGAGGAAGCCCAGTCCGCCCCCGACCATGAGCCAATCCGACGTCTTGAACTTGCTGAAATCCACTCCCTCGACCTCCTGTAGAGACGGTGGGCGCCGTACCAGCGCACCGATCGCGCACCGTACCGCACAGCACCTGCCCAGAGCGGTGATTGCCACCAGGTGAGCGGTCACCTACCTTGCGCGCCGTGCCCACCGCGCTGCTGTCCGTGTACGA
>JACCUL010000513.1 GCA_013811855.1 Acidimicrobiia bacterium | reverse complement strand
GCGTACCGGAGGGGACCGAGCGGCGCCAGCTCGGCGGGCTTGAGGACGACGCAGTTGCCGGCGGCGAGCGCCGGCGCGACCTTCATCGCCACCGACACCGTGCCGCCGTTCCACGGTGTCAGCACGGCGACCACCCCATAGGGCTCGGGCGTCGTGTAGCTCAGCGCCGGGGCAGAATACGGCGCGGACGTCACGCCCTCGATCTTGTCGACCCAGCCGGCGTAGTAGCGCGTCCACTCCGCAGCGAGCGAGTTGCCGCGCCGGCGCTTCAGCGGCGCGCCGGTCTCGAGCGAACGAAGCACGCCGAGCTCGGCGTCGTTGGCGTCGAGCAAGCGGGCCAGCTCCAGCAGCACGTCCCGCCGGCGCTGGGCTGGCCATGCCCGCCACATGTCGAACGCCGCGGCGGCCGCATCGACCGCCCTCACGACGTCCTCCGGGCCGGCCACGGCCACGCTCGACAGCAGCTGACCCGTGGCGGGGTTGACATTCTCTCGGCGCAGGCCCGACGACGACGGTTCCCAGGCATCCCCGATGAGCAGCTCGCTGGGCGGGAATCGAACCGCCGTACCGTCGCGTAACGGAGTGATGTCGTGGTTGGTCATGTTGGGATCGAACTCCTTGTTGGCGCGGGACGGTATCCGGCGGTCAGATCAACAGCGATCCGCCATCGACGTGCAGCACCGTCCCGGTGACGTAGCTGTTGGTCATGAGGAAGATCGCGGCGTGGGCCAATTCGTCCGGCTGGCCCAGCCGGCCGAGCGGGAGCGTCGAGAGGTAGGACCGCAGCGCCTCCTCCTTGCGCTCGCCGAACGCCCGGTCGAGCACCGGCGTATCGAATGCGCCGGGGCAGATCGTGTTGACCCGTATCGGCGCCAGCTCGACCGCCATTCCTCGCGCGAACGATTCCAGCCCAGCGGTTGCCGCGGCCCCGGCGGCGCGCTGCGGGCGGGGCCGCCACGCCGACACACCCGAGCAGAACGTGAACGATCCGCCCTCGGCCATGCGGGGCGCGCCCGACGCGCAGAGATTGCGAGCCGCCCAGACCCGGGCGTCGAGTGCGGCGCGGTACAACTCGTAGGTGGTGTCGCCGACCGAACCGAGCGGCTGGTTCCCAGTGAACGACACCACGTGATCGACCGCTCCGAGCTCGTCGAACAGCGACTCCACGGCCACGTCGTCGGCCGCGTCGACGGCGCGCGCTCGCGTCGATCCGCCGAGCTCGTCTCGGGCCGTGGCGAGGCGATCGGCGTCGCGGGCCACGAGGACCACGTCGGCGCCGGCCGCGTGGGCGGCTCGACCGGTGGCCAGACCCATGCCGGAGCTCCCCCCGACCACGACGACGACTGCACCCTGGAGACTTCTCGGCACGGTTTCGCACCTCCTGCCGCAATATTAGAGTGTGCTGAATGTTCGAGGCGTATGGCAGCGGCATCCCGTGAGCGAGAGTTGGAAGGATCGCGGCGGACGCCTCCCGCTGGTGGCGGCCGACGACCCGTCACCGGACCTCGCCGCCGTGTTCGACGTGTTCCGCGAAGGCGGCCACGACGTCCCGGCGCTGTACCGGACCCTCGGAAACTCGCCGGCGATGTTGCGGGCCTGGACGGGTCTGGCGTGGCCGCTGCGCAACGACGCGACGACGTCACGGGGTCTGCGCGAACTCATCATCATGCGGGTCGCCCAGCTCACCGGCGCGGCGTACGAATGGTTGGCCCATCATGACGTGGCTGTCCGGCATGGGATCACCACCGACCAGTTGACCGAGCTCGCGCAGTGGCAACGGAGCGGCTGCTTTTCCGACGAGGAACGCGACGTGCTCGCGATGACGGACGAGATCACCGACAAGCTCGAGGTGTCCGACGCCACGTGGGCAGTCGCGAGCGCGCGCTTCTCACCGGGTGAGCTCGTCGAGCTGACGCTCACCGCGGCGTACTATTGCTGCGTGTCGCGCGTGCTGCGAACGCTCCGCATGCCGGTCGATGACGGCGACGCGCGCCTCGCGTCGTTCGGGCGATAGTCAGCGAGCCCGCCGACCGCGTGACGAGGGCGCCTGCGGCACGATCCGCATCGGCGCCATCGCGGTGATGTCGATGTCGATCAACCACGGGTCCGTGGCACCCGCCGCCGTGGCGAATGCGGCGCCGAACTCCGACGCCGATGCCACCGACGCCGACGCCATGCCCATCGAGGCGGCGAGGGCCGCGAAGTCGGGCGTATGCAGATCGACGGCCGACCGCCGGCCGCCAAACGCGGTGTCCTGGATGTACCGCAAGATGCCGTAGCCGCGGTCGTTGAACACGCACGTGATCAACGGCAATCGCTCCTGGACGGCCGTGGCGAGCTCACCGATGCTCAGCATGAACCCGCCGTCACCCTGAATCACCACGGTGCGACGACCGGTGCCAACGCAGGCGCCGATCGCCAACGGCAGGCCGGGGCCGATCGCCGCCGACACGGGCCGCATCGACGTTCGCGGCTCGTACACGGCGAGATGCCGATTTGCCCACACGATCCCCGCAACCGTCGAATCCTTGACCACGATGGCGTCGCGCCCGACGCCATCGCGCACGGTCTGCATGATGGCGGCGTGGTCGACGCCCA
>JACCUL010000512.1 GCA_013811855.1 Acidimicrobiia bacterium | reverse complement strand
ACCGTCGGCCTTCCGGTCGTCGGCGACGCCCCGTGGACCGTCACGCCCGGGTACGGGCAGCTGGCGGTGCTCGGCGCCGAACCGGGCATCGAGATCTCGCTCGACCCCGAAGCAGGCGCCGGCGGCTCCATGGCGAGCGGCGTCGTCGACGAGCAAGGGGCGCTCTTGTTCCGCAACGTCGACGGGGGCGTCTACGTGGCCCGGGGTGACAACCTGGAGTCGGGACGGTTCAAGGTCGCCGCCGTCGACGACCCGCCGCCGCCGCCCTCCTTCTACCGCCAGCAGCGGCTGGCGGCCGGCGGGTTCGGCTACCTCGAGACCCGTGACGGCACGACGCTGTCGGTCAACGTCATCCTTCCCGGCCCGGCCGAGGACGGCCCGTTCCCTACCGTCGTCGAGTACTCCGGCTACAGCCCGAGCGATCCCGACGCCGGCGGCCTCAACCAGGTGTTCACGGCGCTCGGCTACGCGTACGTCGGCGTCAACATGCGCGGCAGCGGCTGCAGCGGCGGGTCGTTCCGCTTCTTCGAGGATGCCCAGCTCCTCGACGGCTACGACGCCATCGAGGCGATCGCCGCCCAGCCCTGGGTGCAGGGCAACCGGGTGGGGATGGTCGGCGTGTCGTACCCGGGCATCAGCCAGCTGTTCGTCGCCTCGACCCGCCCGCCGAGCCTGGCCGCGATCACGCCGCTGTCGGTGATCGACGACAGCTACCAGGGCGTGCTGTACCCCGGCGGCCTGCTGAACACGGGGTTCGGCGTCGAGTGGACGCAGCAGCGCATGGACGAGACGGCACCCGAGGGCCAGTCGTGGGCGGCGGCGCGCATCGCCGACGGCGACGACCAGTGCGTCGACAACCAGCTCCTGAGGTTGCAGAACCCCGACCTCGTCGCCGAGATCCGCGACAACCCGTACTGGACGGACGAGCTCGGCGTCCCGTTGGCGCCGCGGACGTTCGTCGACCGCATCGACGTGCCGGTCTTCCTGGCCGGCGCCTGGCAGGACGAGCAGATGGGCGGCCGGTTCGCGACGATGCTCGACCGCTTCACGGGCACCGACCACCTCTACGCCTCGCTCGTCAACGGCCTGCACACCGAGTCGATCGGCGCCGGGGTCTTCGCCCGGTACGTCGAGTTCCTCGACCTGTACGTCGGCGAACGGGTGCCGTCGCTCGACGCCGCCCGCGCCGTCGCGCCGGTGCTCGCAAACACGATCTTCGGCAGCGCCGACGTCACGCTGCCCGACGACCGGTTCACCGGCCAGTCGTACGAGCAGGCGCTCGCCACGTTCGAGTCGGAACCGCCGATCCGGGTGCTCTTCGAGGAGGGCGCCGCCGACGGCGTCCAGCCCGGTGCCCCGGTCCCCCGCTTCGTGCGGTCGTTCGACTCCTGGCCCGTGCCCGGCGCCGTCACCACGCCCTGGTACCTCGAGGACGGCACCCTGATCGGCGACGAGCCGACGTCGCCGGCGACGAGCACCTACACGGCCGACCCCGACGCGCTGCCGGCGACGTTCTTCGACGAGACCACCGACCAGAACATCTGGAACTACGACGTGCGGTGGGACTGGCGGGAGCCGCCGGCCGGCACCGCGGCGTCGTTCGTCTCCGAACCTCTGACCGCCGACACGGTGATCGTCGGCTCGGGCTCGGTCGACCTGTGGATCCGCACCGACACGGCCACCGACACCGACCTCGAGGTCACGCTCAGCGAGGTCCGCCCCGACGGCACCGAGGTCTACGTGCAGAGCGGTTGGCTCCGAGCGAGCAAGCGGGCGCTCGACGACGCGGCATCGACCGCGCTGCGGCCGATCCACACCTACACCGAGGCCGACGCCGCCCCGCTCGTCGCCGGCGAGTGGACGCCGGTGCGCGTCGAGCTGCTCCCCGTCGCCCACCCGTTCCGCGCCGGCTCGCAGCTGCGCGTCACGATCGATGCGCCGGGCAACAACCGGGCCGAGTGGATCTTCGAGACGATCGCCGCCGGAGAGACGGTCGAGATCGCGCACGACGCCGAGCACCCGTCGCGGATCGTGCTGCCCGTGGTGCCCGGCATCGACGTGCCCGGCGGGTACCCCCGGTGCTCGCTGCGCGGGCAGCCGTGCCGCGTCGGCGATGGCTGACGGGCGCCAGGCGCGGGCCGAGCTCGGCGAGTTCCTCCGGGCCCGGCGCCAGGC
>JACCUL010000495.1 GCA_013811855.1 Acidimicrobiia bacterium | reverse complement strand
GCGCCGGCGCAGAACGCGCCGCCCGCTCCCGTGAGGACAGCGACCGACGCCGCTTCGTCGTCGTCGAAGGCCATGAACGCGTCGAGCAGGGCCGTGGCGGTGACGGAATCGACGGCGTTGCGGCGCGCCGCCCGGTCGATCGTGACGATCCACACGGGCCCGTCGCGGTCGATCCCGACGGTCCCGAGGGGTCGGTGGTCGTCGGACACCGGACTGTTGTAGCCGCCGTCGTAGCCGCGGTCGCCACCGGATCGACGGTCGGCGGCCGCCAGACTGCACAGCGTGAAGCGGCTGCGCTGCCCGACGTGCGCCAACGAGGTGTTCTTCGACTCACTCGAGTGCGTGCGCTGCCAGACGGCGCTGGCCGTGGACCTGGTCGACGACGGCGGCCTCGTCGTGCTCGACGCGGCGACCGCCACGACCTGCGAACGACGTCGGACGTGGGGTTGCAACTGGCCGGCCCGGCCCGGCGAGGCGCTCTGCGCCAGCTGCGTGCTCGTCGACGACGGCGGTCACGCCGCCGCTCCGTCGATGATCCCCTACCAGTCGGCCCAGCGCCGGGCCCTCTACCAGCTCTCGGAGCTGGGCGTGGCGTGGGGAACCGACCACGGCCCCGGCTCGGCCCTGCACTTCGCCTACCGATCGAAGTCGGCTGGCGACCAGGCGATCATCGGCCACCGCGGCGGCGAGATCACGCTCGACCTGGACGAGGCCGACCCGGCCCGGCGGGAGGAGATCCGCGCCACGCTCGGCGAGCACTACCGGACGCCGCTCGGCCACATCCGCCACGAGCTCGGTCACGTCGTATGGCTGGATCTCGTCGCCACCGAACCGGCGTTGCTCGAGGACTTTCGGGCCGTGTTCGGCGACGAGCGCGACGACTACGGCGCCGCGCTCGACCGCCACTACGCCCGCCTCGACGACGCCACTTGGCGCACGGCCCATGTGTCGTTCTACGCGTCGGCCCACCCGTGGGAGGACTTCGCCGAGTCGTGGGCCCAGTTGATGCACGTGCACGACGTCGTCGAGACGGGCGCGTCGTGGGGGGTCGTCGAGGCGCCGGTCGACCCGACCGATGCCAAGGCGTGGCTGACGGACTCGATCCTCGCCAGCGTGGCCGCCAACGAGCTCGCCCGGGCCATGGGCATGCGCGACCTGTACCCGTTCGCGCTGTCGGCCGGCGTGCGCACGAAGGTCGAGTTCTGCTGGCGCCTGGTGCACCTGCCGGCCAACTGAACGTACGGCGCGCCGCGCCTTCGCTGGCGCTCGGTCACTCGCATGGGTGAGAGTGGAACAATGACTGTTGAAGTCGCCTGGTTCGGTGCGTTGTGCGACGACGACTACGAGCTGCTCGGCCGGCCCGACCCCGCCCTGGCCAGCTCGTGGCCGCACTGCCGCGACATCGTGCAGACGGCGGACCGCCTGGGCTACGACAACGTGCTGCTGCCGTCGGGCTACGAGCTGGGCATCGACTCGACGGCGTTCGCGGCGGCGATCGCCACGCACACCGAGCAGATCAACCTCCTGCTCGCCGTGCGCATGGGCGAGATGTGGATCCCCCAACTGGCCCGCCAACTCGCCACGATCGACGCCATGGCGGGCGGCCGGCTGACGATCAACATCATCTCCTCGGACATCCCGGGCGAGAAGCTGCCGTCCGCGCCGCGCTACCAGCGGACCCGGGAGTGGATGGCGGCGCTCCGGACGCTGCTCGACGGTGAGCGCCTGGAGATGGACGGCGAGTTCGTCCAACTCCATCTCGACCCGCCCCGCGCGCGGATGGTCGGCGGCACGTGTCCGCCGATGTACTTCGGTGGGTTCTCCGACGACGCCAAGGACGTCGCCGCGGCCGAGGCCGACGTGTTCCTCACGTGGCCGGACACGGTGGCGTCGGTCGCCGCGACCATCGAGGAGATGGGCGAGCGAGCCGACGGGTACGGACGCCGGCTGGAGTACGGGCTGCGGGCCCACGTCATCGTGCGGGAGACCGAGGCCGAGGCCAAGGCGGCAGCGCAACGGCTGGTGTCGGCGCTCGACGACGACGAGGGGGCGCGCATCCGCAGCCGCTCGCTCGACGCCACGTCGGTCGGCGTGTCCCGCCAGGC
>JACCUL010000493.1 GCA_013811855.1 Acidimicrobiia bacterium | reverse complement strand
GCCCGGCGTCGTACTCCCCGGCGCGGTGGCGGTGCCCGGCGCGCTGCCCGTCGGCGCGCTCCCTGGGACGGTCGTGGCCGACGGATCGACGGGGCCGGCGCACCCGAACACCGGGCGCAGCGTGACGATGCCGGCCACGTCCGCGTCGTCGAGCGCCTGCTCCTGGTCTTCGACGCCGGGCAGGTCGACGATCAGGTTGAGCCCCTCGACGCGCACGTCGGGCTCGGCGATGCCGGTGATCTCGAGTTGGTCGCGCACGAGGTCGCGGATGACCAGCATGTCGTCCTCGGTGGCGCCGGCTTCGGGCCGCAGGATGACCGAGACCCCGCCGCGCAGGTCGAGACCGAGGACGGGGACGTTGCCGAAACCGAGGTTGAGGGCGAGAACACCGACGGCGACGACGACGATGCCGATGAGCGACGCCCAGAGGCGGCGACGGATCATCCCTCGTCGGGTGCGCCGTCGGGCCGATCGCCGGCGGAGATGCTGTCGGACGCGCTCGACGAGTCGGGCTTGGGTTCGGTGCTGGCGCTGGTGTCGACCTTGCCGGAGATGGCGCCGCGGGCCACGCGGATCTGCACGTCGTCGTCGATCTCCAGCCAGACCCGGTCGCCATCGAAGCCGGTGATGAAGCCGTACATGCCGGACGTGGTGAGGATCTCGTCACCGACCGCCAGCTCGGACTGCATGGCCTGCTGCTCGCGCATCCGCCGACGCTGTGGGCGGATCATGAGGAAGTAGACGGCCACCGGGATGGCCAGCAGGAAGAGGAGCTGGATGATGCTGCCTCCGGCGTTGGAGTTGTCGCTGGAGGCGAGCAGGGCGAGGAAGTGCATGGATCCGTCTCTTCAATCGGGGCGCCGGTCGGGTTCGGACCGGCGGGAGAGCCTACCGATCAGCGTGTTCGGACCGGCGTCATCGCCCACGCCGCGGCGACGTCGGCGACCACCGCCGGGAACGTGCCGTCGACGATGGCGGCGCGCATCCGGCGCATCAGCGCCAACGTCCACGCCACGTTGTGCAGGGTCAGCAGTCGAGCCGCCGACGGCTCGTTCACCGCGAACAGGTGGCGCAGGTAGCCCCGGCTGTGGCGGGCGCAGACCTCGCAGCCGCACGTGGCGTCGACCGGCTCGTCCTCGGTGGCGTGGCGGGCCGCCTTGACGTGGACCTTGCCCTGCGCCGTGAGCGCCGTGCCGTGGCGGCCGAGCCGGGTCTGCATCACGCAGTCGAACTGGTCGACGCCCAGCGCCACGGCCTGGACCAGCGACAGGGGGTCGCCGACGCCCATGAGGTAGCGCGGCCGGTCGGCCGGAAGGTGCTCGACGGCGGCCGCGAGCGCGGGCAGCATCTCCTCGCGGCGTTCGCCGACGGACAGCCCACCGACGGCGTACCCGTCGAAGTCGAGCTCGACGGTCGCTCGTGCGCTGCGCGCCCGCAGCTCGAGGTCGACGCCACCCTGGACGATGCCGAACAGCGATTGATCGTCACGAAGGTGGGCTCGTCGGGCCCGCTGCGCCCACGCCGCCGTCCGCGCCACGGCGAGCTCGACCACGGCTGGCGGACTGGGCAACGGCAGGCACACGTCGAGGACCATCTGGATGTCGGCGCCGAGGAGCTCCTGCGTGGCGACCGTCGACTCCGGCGTCAACCGGTGCGTCGAGCCGTCGTAGACGCTGCGGAACGTGACGCCGTCGTCGTCGACGTCGGGCGCCAACGAGAAGACCTGGAAGCCACCGGAGTCGGTCAGCGTCACGCCCGGCCAGCCACTGAACGCGCCGAGGCCGCCGAACCGGGCCACCGTCTCGGCGCCCGGGCGCAGCATGAGGTGGTACGTGTTGGCGAGCACGATCTCGGCGCCGAGCCGCTCGTAGTCGGCGGCGCTGAGGTACCTGACGGCGCCCCGGGTGCCGACGGGGATGAAGCACGGTGTCTGGTAGCTGCCTCTCGCCGTGTGGGCCACGCCGGCCCGGGCCGCGCCGTGGACGGCCTCGATCGTCAGGGGCACCGGGCGCAAGGCGGCGAGCGTACCGGTGCGGTCGTCGCCCGGTCAGGTGGCGTGACGATCGAGGAGCATGGCGTCGCCGAAGGAGAGGAAGCGGTAGCCCTCGGTCAGCGCCGTCGCGTACAACGCGCGCCAGCGCGGGCCGACGAACGCGTCGACCATCATCAGCAGCGTCGTGCGGGGCAGGTGGAAGTTGGTCATCAGCACGTCGACGACCTGCAACGGCACGCCGGCGTGGAGGAACAGCTCCGTGCGTCCCTCCAGCCGACTGCTGGCGGCGACGCTCTCCAGCGCCCGGACGGTCGTCGTGCCGATCGCCACCACCCGGGGCGCGCCGCGGCAGGCGTCCCACGTCGATGCGGGCACGCGGTAGCGCTCGCTGTGCATGCGGTGTCGGAGCGGGTCCGGCTCGCTGACGGGTTGGAACGTGTCGAGCCCGACGACGAGCTCGACGCGGGCGACGTCGATGCCCCGCGCCGCTAGGCGGTCGAGGACCGCCGGCGTCAGGTGCAGCCCCGCCGTCGGCGCCGCCGCCGAGCCCGGTCGCGTGGCGTAGATCGTGTTGTAGCGGTCCGGGCGGTCGAGAGTCGTCGTGATGTACGGCGGCAGCGGCATCTCCCCGATGCGTTCGACGAGCCTCGCCGGGTTCTCGTCGCCGAGCAGGTCGATGTGGAACGTGTCGCCGGCCGGCGCACGCCCGACCACGGCGACGACCACTTCGCCGGTGGCGGTGGACAGGTGCTCGCCGGCGCGCAGCTTGCGGGCCGGGCGGGCCAGGGCCTCCCAGCGTCGCCCGCCCGGCGCGTCGTCCACCGGCTCCAGCAGCAGCACCTCGGTCGTGCCGCCGGTCGCCCGCCGCAGGCGCAGCCGGGCCGGTAGGACACGGGTGTCGTTGACGACGACGAGATCACCGGGGCGCAGCAGGTCGGGAAGGTCGGCGACGCGCCGGTGCTCGGGTGGCGCGCTCCCCCGGTCGACGAGCAGTCGCGCCGCGTCGCGGGGTTCGATCGGCACCTGGGCGATGCGCTCGGGCCGAAGGTCGTAGTCGAGGTCCTCCAGCCGCACCCCGGGTGACGCTACGCCGCTCCGTCAGCCATAATCCCGCCCCGTGGACGCGGCACGACACGAGCAGGTGACGATCGAGTCCGACGGCACCATGGACATGGCGATGTGGTTGCCGGACCGCGGGCGCGGCCCGGCGCTGCTGCTGATCCAGGAGATCTTCGGCGTCGGTTCGTACGTCGCCGCCGTCGCCGGGCGGCTGGCCGACGCCGGCTTCGTGGTCGGCGCCCCCGACGTGTTCTGGCGGTTCGCCCCCGGTTGGGTCGCCGACCACGACGAGGCCGGGCTCACCGCATCGCTCGCCCAGGTCGCCAACCTCGACCCGGTGCAGGCCGTCGCCGACTGCGTCGTCGCCCTCGCCCACCTCGGCGGGCGGCCCGAGGTCGACGGCCGGCCCGGCGTGCTCGGGTTCTGCCTGGGCGGGACGCTGGCCTTCGGCGTCGCCGCGGCCGATGACCCGTCGGTCTGCGTCAGCTATTACGGGTCCGGCGTGCCGTCGATGCTCGACCAGCTCGACGCCATCACCTGCCCCACGCTGTTCCACTTCGGCGCCGCCGATCCGTACATCCCGGCCGACGGCGTCGAGGCCCTGGCCGAGGCCATCGTCGGCCGGGAACACTTCGTGCTCAACGTCGAGCGCGCCGGCCACGCCTTCGATAACTACGACGCCCCGATGTTCCACGACGAGGCGGCGGCGAGAGCAGCGTGGTCGAAGACGATGGCGTTCCTCTCGGAGCACCTCCCCGCGGCGGGCTGATCAGGTCGTCCACCCGGACCGTGCCGCGTCACTCGAACAGGTTGGGCGGCCGCCTCGGGGGTGGCGGGACGGCGAGGCCGAGGTGCTGGTAGGCCGCCGGCATGGCCACCCGGCCCCGGGGGGTGCGGGCCAGCAGGCCCTGCTGGATGAGGAACGGCTCGTAGACGTCCTCGACCGTCTCGGTCTGCTCGCCAACGGAGATGGCCAGGGTCGACAGGCCGACCGGGCCCCCACGGAACTGTTGGCACAACGCTCCGAGCAGGGCGCGGTCGAGCTTGTCGAGGCCCCGCTCGTCGACCCCGAAGACGGCCAGCCCGCGGCGGGCCGTGTCGGCGACGATCGTGCCGTCGCCGCGGACCTCGGAGAAGTCGCGCACCCGCCGCAGCAGCCGGTTGGCGATGCGCGGCGTGCCCCGCGACCGGCGGGCGATCTCCCACGCCCCCTCGCCGTCGATCGTCACGCCGAGGATGCCGGCCGCCCGCCGCACGATGGCTTCGAGCTCGGCGTCGTCGTAGTAGTCGAGGCGAGCCACGAGCCCGAAGCGGTCGCGCAGCGGTCCCGTGATCATCCCCGTGCGAGTCGTTGCACCGACGAGCGTGAACGGCGGCAGCGTCAGGCGGATGCTCGAAGCCGCCGGGCCCTTGCCGACGACGATGTCGAGCTGGAAGTCCTCCATCGCCGGGTACAGGATCTCCTCCACGGCCCGAGACAGCCGGTGGATCTCGTCGACGAACAGGACGTCGCGCTCCTCCAGCTTGGTGAGGATGGCCGCCAGGTCGCCGGCCCGCTCCAGCGCCGGACCGGACGTGATGTGCAAGGTGACACCCATCTCGGCCGCGGCGATTCCGGCCAGCGTGGTCTTGCCGAGGCCGGGTGGCCCGGCGAACAGCAGGTGGTCGACAGCCTGGCCGCGTCGGCGGGCCGCCTCGATGACGATGCCGAGGTGGTCCTTCAGCTCGCGCTGGCCCACGAAGTCGGCCAGCAGGCGGGGCCGCAGCCCGATCTCGACGACATCCTCGACGTCGCCGGTGATCCCCGGGTCGAGGAACTCGTCACGCACGGCGGGCCGCCAGGAGCTTGAGCGAGTCGCGCAGCAATGTGGGCGCGTCGGCCGACCCGTCGGGTACCTCGCGCAGCGCGTCGCGGATCTCGTCGGCGCCGTAGCCGAGACCCGCCAGCGCCTCGCGCACGTCACCGACCACCGAGCCCCCGCTGACGCCGCCGGAGCCGACGGGATCGAGCACCGGGACGGCCAGGCGGCTGCGCAGCTCGACGAGCAACCGCTCGGCCGTCTTCTTGCCGACCCCGGGAACCAGCGTCAGGGCGCCGAGATCGTTGCTGGCCACGATGTCGACGAGCGCGCTCGGCGGATGGGTCCCGAGGATGGCGATGGCCAGCGCCGGACCGACCCCGTGGGTGGCGATCAGGGTCTGGAACGTGGCCCGCTCGTCACGGGTGGCGAACCCGTAGAGGGTCTGGCCGTCCTCACGGATGTGGTGGTGGATGTAGAGGAACACCGAGCTCGTCGGCTCCAGTTCGGGCAGCGTCCGGGGCGACACCGTGACCTGGTAGCCCATGCCGGCCACCTCGACGAGCACCGTGCCGTCGAGGCCGCGCTCGAGCACCTGGCCCCGCAACGAGGCGATCATCGGGCTCTCGAGGCACCGGGCGGATGGCTGGCCGCGGCCGCCAGCAGCCGGTGCATCGGCGACACGGCCAGGTGGCACAGGGCGAGCGCGGCGGCGTCGGCGGCGTCGGCCGGCTTCG
>JACCUL010000431.1 GCA_013811855.1 Acidimicrobiia bacterium | reverse complement strand
GTGGAACACCGTCGCTCCTGGGTTGAGGTGAACTGGTCGGACCACGCCGAGCTCGGTCAGTCGTTCGAGGGTCCGATAGACGGTGGACTCGTGGAAGTCGGGGTCGGCGCGGCGCATGGTCTCGACGATGTCGGCGGCGGTGAGGTGATGGTCGCCGCCCGCGAGCATCGCCTCGACGATCAGCCGGCGTGAGCTCGTGAGCCGACCTCCGCCGTCGCGGAGGCGCTCGATGATGCGATCGGCCCTGAAATCGCCCACGCGAACGCAGGATACTGAGGCCACTCCGAACGGACGCGACCGCTCGCAACCGGGTGCGGATCGTCTCGATTCCGAGACGCTGGCGCGCCCAGAAGGGTCAATGAGACGGATCGCACCCAGATGCGGCGGGGCGCGAGGGGTCAGGGCGGAGTGGGGACCGTGCGGTAGTCGGCGTCGGCGGTGAGCCAGCGGACCTGCCGCGGGGCCATCGCCACGACGTCACGGTCCTGCGGGGCGAGGAGGTCGACGACGTCGGCGCCGTGGTGGGACCCGAGCGCGGCGAGGGCGTGGTCGGGGAGCCAGACGAGGTGTTCGCCGACGTTGGCGACGCCGACCATCCGGCCGAAACGGTCGTGCGACCGCACCCATGCGAACAGCGCCCGCTGCCCGGTGTCGAGCACATGGGTCCGCCCGTTGCCGTGCAGCGGGGGGCAGGCCCGGCGGGCGGCGACGAGCTCCTGCAGCACGGACCACGCCCGCGCCGCCACGCGACCCGCCTGCTGGCGCTCGGCGTCAAGCCCGTCGTCGAACGCCGGGCGGTCGCCATCGGCTGTCGCCGGTTCGGTGCGGGTGGGCGAGGTAGGACAGGTCGTCGGGCTGGGCGAGCTCGTCACCCATGTAGACGAGCGGGATGCCGCCGTAGCCGAAGGCGATCGCGTAGAGCAGCCGGAACCGGGCCAGCGCCTCGTCGAGCTGGCCGGCGTCGCCGGACTCCACGGCCGCCGTGATGCCGCACAGCGCGGCGGTCATCCCGCACGTCCGCTCGTCGCCCGTCGCCGGGTTGGCCGAGAACGGCGTGCCGCGGGCCCACGACCCCGGGAACTCGCCGCGGTGGAAGGCGGCCAGGAACCGTCGGTGCGACCAACCGTCCAGCCCGGCCGCGGTCGCGTCACGGTCGCTGACGGCCCACGCGATGTCGTCGTGACAACGGACGTACGTGATCCACGTCGTGTGCGGCGGCGGCTCGGGCAGCCGGCCCAACGCCAGCGTGGCGAGCGCCGCGTCGCGCATCGCAACCATCGACCACGTGTGCACCATCAGGTGGTTGTGGTAGGCGATGTGGCACTCCCGGCGGGCCAGCTCGTGGCGACCGAGGTAGCCGACCAGCTCGGCGGGGCCGACGATGGCCTCGGCCAGCAGGATCGTCGCCGGCGCGGCGATGGCCACGGCAGCCCGCAGCGCCTGGGCGATCAGGTGGGCCTCGGGCTGGTTCTGGCTGTCGGTCCCGACCCGTTTCCACGTGAACGCGACCGCGTCGAGCCGGATGACGTCGACGCCGAGGGCGGCCAGGTGGAACACGACCTCGAGCATCTCCAGCAGGACGTCGGGGTTCGACCAGTCGAGATCCCACTGGAACGAGCGGAACGTGGTCCACACCCACCGGCCCAGCTCCTCGTCCCAGGTGAATTGCCGGGCGCCATCTCCGGGAAGACCTCGGGCAGCGTCGCTTCGTAGCGGTCGGGCAGGGTCCGATCCTCGAACGTGCGGTACAGCGCCCGGTGATACGCCGAGCCGGCGCGCGCCCGGCCAGCCCACTCGTGGGTGTCGCTGGTGTGGTTCATCACCAGGTCGAGGCACAGGCTGATACCGGCGTCGCGCAGCCCGGCGGCCAGCCGGCGCAGATCCTCGACCGTGCCGAGTGCGGGTTCGGGCGTGCGGTAGTCCTCGACCGCGTAGCCGCCGTCGCTGTCGCCCGGCCGGCCCCGCAGCACCGACATCAGGTGGAGCATCGTGACGCCGACGTCGCGCAGGTGCTCGATGCGCTTCTCGACGCCGGCCAGCGTCCCACCGAGACGGTCGGCGTAGGCGCTGTAGCCGACGTGGCGAGGGTCGAGGTACCACCCCCGATCGCGCTCCCGGCGCCGATCGAGCTCGGCCAGAGCCTCCGGTCGGGCCTTGGCCGCGGCGACGGCCCGGTCGACGATCTCAACGAGTAGCCGGTCGCCACGATCGGTGCCGTACAGCCCGCGCAACGCCGACCGCGCGTCGTCTCGCCACTCGGATACCCGCCCGGCGAGCTCGGTTGGCGTGACCTGGGACATCGGCACTGGTTCTAGCAACGTCGTTAGCCTCCGAGCATGATCCGCGCCCGGCCGGCCGCTCGTCGTTCGATGGCCGCGGCCGCCCTGGGCGCGCTCCTCCTCGCGGCCTGCGCCGAGGACGAACCCGCCACCGATCCGGCGCCGACATCGGCATCGGCACCGACGGCGGCGACGACTGCCCGCTCGCCGGTGACGACGGGTCCGTCGACGACGGCGGGCGCGATCGCGACGACACCGACCACGATGGCGCAGCCGACGACCGCGGCCCCCGCACCGCCGCCCACACCGGGCGCGACCGTCGATGCCGGAGCACCGGCGTACTGCGCCGAGATGCGCGACCTGGCCGCGTACAACAGCGAGGCCGGGGAGCTGGACACCGAGACGCCATGGCCGGAGTTGCAGCGCCAGATCGTCACGTTCGGCGAGGCGGCCGTCCCGCTCTACGACTCCGCCATCGACATCGCCCCCGGCGACGTGCGCGACGCGTTGCGCACCCTGGCCGACTTCACCGCGGCGACCCGCGAGGCGGCCGAGCAGGCCTCCAGCTTCGAGGACTACGTGGCGCGCTCGCAGGCGCTGCCGGCGGTCGGGGTCGCCGAGGCGCAGGTCGAGTTCAACGACTTCATCATCGTCACCTGCGGCTTCGGCCCGACCGAGTAACCACCCCGGCCCGTGCCGTGCTGACCGCGTGTCGGCCACCCGGACGAGTGGCGACGTGGGCCACGTAACGTCGCCGCGATGACGGACCGCCGGTTGCGCATCGGGTTGGTCTGTCCGTACAGCCTGACCGTTCCCGGCGGCGTGCAGTCCCAGGTCCTCGGGCTGGCCCGCGAGCTGCGCCGGCTCGGGCACGAGGCCCGCGTGCTCGGACCCTGCGACGGTCCGCCGCCCGAATCGTTCGTCACGCCGCTCGGCAACAGCCTGCCGACGTTGGCCAACGGCTCGATCGCCCCATTGGCTCCCGACCCGCCCGCCGCACTGCGCACCATCCGCGCCCTCAACGACGAGGAGTTCGACGTCGTCCACATCCACGAGCCGCTGGCGCCGGGCCCGTCGATGACGACATTGCTCCTCCGCCCCGCTCCGATGGTCGGCACGTTCCACGCCGCCGGCCGCTCGTCGAGCTACCAGGTCTTCCAGCCCATCCTCATGCGGTTCGCCAACCGCCTCGACCGCCGGGTCGTGGTGTCCAAGGACGCCCAGGAGCTCGTCGAGTCCTACTTCGGCGGCGAGTACGACGTGCTGTTCAACGGCGTCGAGCTGGACGAGATCGCCACCACGCCGCCCGTGGTCACGACCGAGCCGACGATCTTCTTCTGCGGCCGTCACGAGGAGCGCAAGGGCCTGGCCGCCCTCCTGGACGCGTTCGCCACCCTGCCACCCGACGTGCGGCTGTGGATCGCCGGCGACGGCCCGGACGGGCCCCTCCTGCGGTCGCTCCACGGCCACGACCAGCGCATCTCGTGGCTGGGCCGCATCAGCGACGCCGACAAGTTCGCCCGCCTCGCCGGTGCGTCGCTGTTCTGCGCCCCGTCCTTGCACGGCGAGTCGTTCGGCGTGGTGCTGCTGGAGGCCATGGCCGCCGGAACCCCCGTCGTGGCCAGCGGGCTCGACGGCTACCGCAACGTGGCGACCGACGGCGTCGACGCCGTGCTCGTCGAGCCCGGCGACGTCGACGCCCTGGCGGCGGCACTGCGTCGAGTGCTGGACGACGGTGAAATGGTCGAGCGCCTGCGGGTGGCCGGCCGGCGGCGAGCCGGCCACTTCGCCATGAGCCGGCTGGCGTCCGAGTACGTGGCGATCTACCGCCAGCTGCTCGACGCCCCACCACCCGAGCCCGGCCGCCTGCGCCAATGGTGGTCGAGCGTCAAGCGGGCGATCCGGTGAGCGAGCGAGTCTTCGAGCGAGCGCACACGCCCTGAGGGCATCCCGGGGCATCGCGCCACCCGCTCGTACACTGGTCGGCCATGACTGTCGTCTTCATCATCATCGCCGTCGTGGTGGTGTTGCTGATCATCTACGTGATCGCCGCCTACAACGGCCTGATCCGCCGCCGCAACCAGGTCGCCAACGCCTGGTCGCAGATCGACGTGCAGCTGAAGCGCCGTCTCGACCTCATCCCCAACCTCGTCGAGACGGTCAAGGGCTACGCGGCCCACGAGCGCGAGACGCTCGACGCCGTCATCCGGGCCCGCAACGCCGCCATCCAAGCTCCGGACACGCCACACGCCCAGGCCGAGGCGAACAACCAGATCACCGGCGCGCTGCGCCAGCTCTTCGCCCTCGGTGAGGCGTACCCCGACCTCAAGGCCAACCAGAACTTCCTGGCCCTGCAGGAGGAGCTGACCGCCACCGAGGGCCGGGTCGCCTACTCGCGGCAGTTCTACAACGACAGCGTCCTCGAGTACAACAACAAGATCCAGCAGTTCCCGAGCGTGGTCTTCGCCCGCGCCTTCAAGTTCGAAGAGCGCGAGTACTTCGAGGCGGACGAGGCGGCCCGCACGGTGCCGACGGTCGAGTTCTGATCGAGGGTCGGCCCCTCTCGTGCGGCCCCGCCGCTGACCGATGTTCGAGCTGATCCGCGCCAACAAGCGCCGCTCCGTCGCCCTCATCGCCGGCTTCGTCGTCGTGGCGATGGCCGTCGGCGGCGCCGCCGGCATGCTGGCCGGATTCGGCTGGATCGGCGTCGTCATCGCCCTCGGCCTCGCCGCCGCGATGGCCTTCGCCTCGTACTGGAAGGCCGATTCCATCGCCCTCGCGGTCAGCCGGGCGAAGCCGGCCGATCCCGAGGTGTACCGCCGCCTGCACAACATCGTCGAGGGCCTGTGCATCGCCGGCGGGCTGCCCAAGCCCCGCGTGTACATCGTCGACGACCCGGCGCCGAACGCGTTCGCCACCGGTCGCGATCCGAAGCACGCCGCCATCGCCGTGACCACCGGGCTGCTCGAGAAGCTCAACCGCGTCGAGCTCGAGGGCGTGATCGCCCACGAGCTGTCGCACATCCGCAACTACGACATCCTCGTGTCGACGCTGGCCGTCACGCTGGTCGGCACGATCGCCATCGTCACCGACATCGCCATCCGCATGATGTGGTGGAACGGCGGCCGTGTCCGCCGCGACGGAGATCACGGCAACTCGGGGAACCCACTGGCCATCCTCGGGTTCGTCCTCTTGATCTTCGCCCCGATCATCGCCAGGGCCATGCAGGCCACCATCTCCCGCCGTCGTGAGACACTCGCCGACGTGAGCGCCTGCCAACTGACGCGGTACCCCCCAGGGTTGATCTCGGCACTGGAGAAGTTGCGCGACGACACGACCGTCACGCACTCGGCGTCGACCGCCACCGCCCACCTCTGGATCGAGCAGCCGATGAGCGGTGTCGGCGACGAGGGCAGGCTGCGCTCGTTCCACCGGATGTTCGACACCCACCCGCCGCTCGAAGAGCGCATCAGCCTGCTGAGGGAACTATGACCCGCACCACCCCCGGTGTCCGGCGTCGTCGCCCGGCGGTCGCCATCGCCGCGGGCGCCATGCTGCTCGGCGT
>JACCUL010000430.1 GCA_013811855.1 Acidimicrobiia bacterium | reverse complement strand
AAGCGCAGGCGGTCGACCAGGCCGTCGTCGTCGACGGCGACGAACCCGCCGACCACGTCGCTGTGCCCACCGAGGTACTTCGTCGCCGAGTGCACGACGACGTCGGCACCGAGCGCCAGCGGCCGCTGCAGGTACGGCGTGGCGAACGTGTTGTCGACGACCACGAGAGCGTCGTGCTCGTGGGCGACGGCGGCGACGGCCTCGATGTCGATGCACGTCAGCAGCGGGTTGGTCGGCGTCTCCAACCACACCATGGCCGTGTCGTCGGGCCATGACGCCCGCAGCGCGTCGACATCGGTCAGGTCGACCGCGGTCCATGCCATCCCGAGCGGTCCCCACACCCTGGCGATCAACCGGAACGTCCCTCCGTAGGCGTCGTTGCCGAGCAGCACCCGGCCACCCGCCGGCACGAGCCGCAGCACGTTGTCCTCGGCGGCCAGGCCGCTGGCGAACGCCAGGCCGTGGCGACCGCCCTCGAGCGCGGCGAGGCACGATTCCAGGGCGTCGCGGGTGGGGTTGCCGGATCGGGCGTACTCGTAGCCGCGGTGGCCGCCGACGCCGTCCTGGACGAACGTCGTCGACAGCGAGATCGGCGGCACGACGGCCCCGGTCGTCGGATCCGGCTGTTGTCCGGCGTGGACGGCGATGGTCTCGAAACCTCGGGGATCAGGCACCGGGCGCCTCCGGCGAGAGCGCGTCGGCGGGGAGATCGGCGGCGGCCTCGAAGTACGTGAGGATGTCGGTGCGCGTGATCACGGCCAGCGGACGGCCGCCCGACAGCACGAGCAGCGCCGGGGCCACCTCGAGCATCTGCACGGCCCGCTCGATCGGCTGGCCGACGCCGATCGTCGGCAGCTTCGGCCCCATGACCTTCTCGACGGCCATCGTCATCACGCCCGGATCGCCGGCGATGGCCTCCATCACCTCCAGCTCGTCGATCGCCCCGGACACCTCGGCGGCGGCGAATGGCGGCGTGTTCTTGCACACGGGGAGCTGGCTGACGCCGTTGGCCCGCATCAGGGCGATGGCCTCGCGCACCGTCTGGTCGGGGTTGACGTACAGCAGCTCGGCCATCCCGGCGCGTGTGTCGAGCACGGCGCCGACGCACCGCTCGCACTCCCGCGTGAAGCCGTAGTTGGCCATCCACTCGTCGTTGAAGACCCGCGACAGGTAGCCACGGCCGGAGTCCGGGTTGAACACGACCACGATGTCGTCCGGCCCGGCCCGCTTGGCGACCTGGATGGCGGCGGCCACGGCCATGCCGCCGGATCCGCCGATGAGGATGCCCTCGATCTCCGACACCCGGCGGGCCGTGAGGAAGCTTTCTTCGTCGCTGATGGCGATGACCTCGTCGTACAGATCGGGCTCCCACGCCGCGGGGAAGAAGTCCTCGCCGACACCCTCGACGAGGTACGGGCGACCGGACCCACCGGAGAAGACCGAGCCCTCGGGGTCGGCGGCGATGATCCTGACGTCCGGGTTGCGCGACTTGAGGTAGCGGGCCGTGCCGGTGAGCGACCCGCAGGTTCCGGCGCCGGCGACGAAGTGGGTGATCCGCCCGGCCGTCTGCTCCCACAGCTCTGGTCCGGTCGTGCGCACGTGGGCTGCGGGGTTGGCCGGGTTGGCGTACTGGTTGGGACGGAACGCCGCCAACTCCTCGGTCAGGCGGGCGGCGACGGAGTAGTAGCTCTGGGGATCGTCGGGCTCGACGGCGACCGGGCACACGACCACCTCGGCGCCGTACGCCTGGAGCAGTGACACCTTCTCGGGCGCCACCTTGTCGGTCATCACGAACACGCAGCGGTACCCGCGTTGGGCGGCGACGATGGCCAGGCCGACACCCGTGTTGCCGCTCGTCGGCTCGACGATCGTGCCCCCGGGCGGCAGCAGGCCGTCACGCTCGGCGGCGAGGATCATCTCCAGTGCCGGGCGGTCCTTGGACGAGCCGCCGGGGTTGGTCGTCTCCATCTTCATGGCCAGCACGCTGGGGATCTGCTCGACCTCCGACAGGCGGGTCAGGCGGACGAGCGGCGTGTTGCCGATGAGGTCGAGGACCGACGGGGCGATCGACGTGCCGTCCAAGCGGGGATCAGCAGCCATCGCTGGGATGGTACCCGGGGGTTCAGCCGGCGATCGCGGTGGTGCCGGCGATCACGGTGAGGGCGCCGAACACGACGGCGGCGACGCGGCGCAGCATGCCTTCGGGCAGGACCCGCAGCAGCGCCCGCCCGGCGAGCGCACCGATGCCCGCCACGGTCACCATCGCCGCCGACGCCCCCACGAACACCGAGACGGCGTCGGTCTCGGCGGCCAGGCTGGCCGCCGTCAACTGCGTGAGGTCGCCCCACTCGGCGACGAAGACGATGGCGCACACCGTCGCCGAGACACGCCACCAGGGCGTCGTCGGTGGCATCGCCGGCTCGTCCCCGACGATCTCGTCCCCTTCGGGCTCGTCGGCCGACCGCCACAGCAGCACGGCGCCGACCGCGAACAGCACCGCGACCACAGCGCGGACGGGACGCGCGGGGAGCTCGTCGAGCAGTCGACCCGCGGCGCTGGCGATCACCATCTGCGCCGTCAGCGCAACGGCCGCCCCGGCCCACACCGCCAGCGGTCGGCGTGAGCGGGCCGACAGGACGATCGTCGCCAGCATCGTCTTGTCCGGCAGCTCCGCCACGAACACCGCGCCGAACGCAAGGGCGACCGCGGCGGCGTCCACCGACCCCATCCTGTCTGAGTGCGCGGTGCCGAGGTCGGCGCGGATCGGATCGTCGCCCAGGGGGATGCGCGAACCTCGGTGTGTGAAGTCGTCCGTGGCGAGCGATGTCGCATGGCCGAGCTGCTCGCGGCGTTGTCCCTCGGGACCGACCTCGGGATGGGGCACCCGATGGAGCACGTGCTGCGCCAGACGTATCTGGCGCTCCGGCTCGCCGAGGAGATCGGGCTCGAAGGAGATGAGCGCGAGGTCGTCTACTACTCGTCGATGATGGCCTGGGTCGGCTGCCACATCGACGCCTACGAACAGGCCAAGTGGTTCGGTGACGACTGCGCGGTGAAGCACGACATCCGGTCGATCGACTTCGGCAAGCCGGTCGAGGGCGCCGCGTTCGTCGTCCGCCACATCGGGACGGGCCGGCGGGTGACCGAGCGCGCGGTGCTCGGAGCGAGGTTTCTCGGTGACGGGCTCAAGGCGATGGACGCCATGCTTGAGAACCACTGGCGCGCTGCGGATCAGCTGGCCGATCGGCTCGGGCTCGGCGACGCGGTTCGCGCCAACATCGAGCAGACCTTCGAGCGGTGGGACGGCAAGGGTGAACCAGGCGCGGCCAAGGGTGCCGACGTCCTGATCGCATCTCGTCTCGTGAACCTGGCCGATGTGGTGGAGGTCTTCCATGAGGCCGGCGGCGTCGACGCCGCCGTCGGGGTCGCCATGGCGCGGCGCGGGACTCAGTTCGACCCGCACCTGGTCGACCTGTTCTGCGACCGCGCCGCCAGCATCTTCAGCGAGCTCGAACAGGTGACGAACTGGGACGAGGTCA
The DNA here is from genome assembly GCA_013811855.1 of Acidimicrobiia bacterium. Taxonomy (GTDB): domain Bacteria; phylum Actinomycetota; class Acidimicrobiia; order Acidimicrobiales; family Ilumatobacteraceae; genus JALZMG01. The sequence continues at coordinate 2,510 of JACCUL010000430.1, read as the reverse complement.
TGGACCGCCAGGCGTCCCAGTCGACGTCCTCACCGACGACCGGCTCGACGACGCTCTCGAGGCCATCGGCGACTTCGTCGACCTGAAGGCGCCGTTCGGCATCGGCCACGCCCGCAACGCTGCCGATCTCGCGACCGCGGCCGGACGCGAGGTGTCCCTTCCCGCACCCGACCTCCAGCTCCTGCGGCGGGCTGCATTGGTGCACGACGTCGGGCAACTCGGCGTCCCCAACTCGATCTGGGATCGACGCGGTCCGCTCACCGCGTCCGAGGAGGAGCGCGTCCGGCTCCATCCGTACTTCGTGGACCGGATGCTCGCGTCGTGCGCGCTGGAGCCCGTGGGCAAGCTGGCCGCGGAGCACCACGAGCGGCTCGACGGCTCTGGCTATCCCCGAGGCATGACGGGTGACGCGCTGTCGTTGCCGAGCAGGATCCTCGCCGCCGCCGACGTGTACCAGACCAAGGGCGAGCCTCGGCCGCATCGGCCTGCCGCCACCGCGGACGAGGTGGCGTCGCATCTGCGCAACGAGGTCCGGGCTGGGCGGCTCGACGGTGACGCGGTGGATGCCGTGCTCCGAGGGGCCGGCCACCGGGTCCGCCGCAAGCGGGGCTGGCCAGCGGGTCTGACAGGGCGCGAGGTCGAGGTCCTGCGGCTGGTCGCTCAGGGGTTGTCGCACAGGCAGATCGCCGAACGGCTGGTGATCTCGCGCAAGACAGCCAGCAACCACGTGGAGCGCATCTACGCCAAGATCGGGGTCAACAACCGAGCGATGGCGAGCCTGTTCGCCATGAGGCACGGCCTGATGCTGGCCCACAACACCGAAGCCGACGACTCGACCTGACGGCGAGAAATTGGGGTGCGCGCCCCATGACGGGCTCGGCGGTCATGCGTACGTTCGAACGATGACCACTACCGACAGCACGGAACCCCCCGTCGACGACATCGACGAGACCGCGGTCGAGGAGTTCGCCGGGCACCTGTTCAGCCTCTTCAGCGGCGGCGCGCTCACGTACCTCGTCGAGATCGGCCGGCGTACCGGCCTGTTCGCGGCAGCGGCGGGTCAGCCGCAGACCTGCGAGGCACTGGCCGAACGGGCTGGGTTGAACGAGCGCTACGTCCGCGAGTGGCTGGCGGCCATGGTGACGGGCGGGATCCTCGAGTACGACCCGTCGACCGCTCACTACTGGCTCCCACGCGAGCACGCCGTCTGCCTGAACCGCGGCGCGGCCGACCTGGCACCGGTGGCCGCGCTTGTAACGGAGCTCGGACGCCACGTCACCGCGGTCACCGAAGCCTTCCGGTCCGGTGGGGGCGTGCCGTGGGAGGCGTATAAGCCCGAGATCCACGACCTCATGGACATCATCTGGGGCCCGCTCTACGAAGAGGCGCTCGTCGACACGATCCTTCCCCTGGCACCCGGGTGGTGGAGAGGCTGCGTGCGGGCGCCCGCGTCGCCGACGTGGCGTGCGGGACCGGCTCGGTCCTCCTCGTCCTCGCCGAGGCGTTCCCTGGGTGCACCTTCGTGGGCTACGACCTCGATACCGACGGCATCGAGCGCGGCCGCGCCGGGGCGGCGGCCAGGGGACTGACGAACGTGACCTTCGAGCAGTGCGACGCGGCCGAGCTCCAACCCGAGGAACCGTTCGATGTGGTGGTCGTGTTCAACGCGGTGCACGATCAGGTCGACCCGGCGGCGATGCTGCGTCGTGCGAGGGAGGCGCTCGTGCCTGGCGGCCTTTTCGTCATGAACGAGCCCCGCATGCCGGACGCCCTCGAGGACAACCTCGACAACCCGATGGCGCCGTTCACCTATTCGGTGAGCACGCTGCATTGCATGACGGTGTCACTGGCACACGGCGGCGCCGGACTGGGCACCGGGTGGGGTGAGCAGGCCGCGCTTCGACTGCTGGACGAGGCGGGCTTCGGGGACGTGACGGTCGAGACTGTCCCTCGCGACCCAGGGAACGCGCTCTTCGCCACCGGCGCTCCATAGCGCTGCCGGTTGACGGACAGGCCCCATCCTCACGCGTCAGCGGCAACGCTCAACGAGGACGCCCTGCGGGCTGTCACGCTGCTTCCAGTACTCCACGACGCGCACGGCCTGGTGGAACGCCAGTTTGGAGCATTCGGTGACCAACAGTTCTTCGTTGCGCTGGAAGTGGGGTTCGTGTTCGGCGCGGGCCCGGGCGAGCAGGTCGAGGTGATCGATCGACAACGACCCTGCGGCGATTGCGACGGCGGTCACGGGCATGTTGACGCGCCGGTGGGCGCGGCGCAGGTCGCGGCGGGTGGAGCGGGGGTCGGCGTTGGTCTGTCGGGCGAGGCGGTGGGCGGGGCTCTTGGAGCCGTCGCCGGCCCACACGTGGGGGTCGTCCCAGGCGCTGAGCACGGGGGCGGCGGCGATCGTCAGGCGGGCCGCGGCGCGTTGCAACGAGATCGTCAGGTCGTGCAGCTCGTTGTCGGTCAGCGCACCCGCGTCGATTGGTGTCGAGCTCGTCGATGAGGTCGTG
>JACCUL010000424.1 GCA_013811855.1 Acidimicrobiia bacterium | reverse complement strand
GTATGCGCCCAACCCGACGGCCGCCACGACCGCAGCGATGCTGATGGATACGACCTTCGACCCGGTTGCGGCCCGTCTTCCGCGAGCCGGCTCGTCGGTCGTCACTGCGACACTGTGGGCATCGCCGCCATCGCGCGCATCGGGGAAACCCCGTGAGACCCCTTCCGTAGGATGACGATGTCATGTCGGACGACGTCTCGGCCCCGCCGCCCCCCACCCCGTCCCGGTCGGCGCCGAGCAAGGCACCCGTCGACGGCCTCAACCCTGATCAGCTCGACGCTGTCGTCCACCGCGGCGGGCCGTTGCTCGTCGTGGCCGGTGCGGGCTCCGGCAAGACGCGTGTCTTGACGCACCGCATCGCCCACCTCATCCACGAGGGCGTGCACCCGTCGCGCATCCTGGCGATCACCTTCACGAACAAAGCAGCCGACGAGATGCGCCACCGCGTCGCCGCGCTGATCGGTCCCGTGGCCCGCACCATGTGGGTCAGCACGTTCCACTCGGCGTGCGTGCGCATCCTGCGGGCCAACGCCGGTCGGCTCGGCTACCCCACGTCGTTCTCGATCTACGACCAGGCCGACGCCGTGCGCCTGACCGGGTACGTCATCCGCGACCTGTCGCTCGACCCCAAGCGGTTCACGCCCCGCGGCGTCCACGGGTTGATCAGCTTGTGGAAGAACGAGTTGCTCGACCCGAACGGCGCCGCCGACAGGGCGCAGAACATCTTCGACCGCAAGCATGCCGACGTGTACCGGGAGTACCAGGCCCGCCTCCAGAAGGCCGGCGCGATGGACTTCGACGACCTGCTGACCAACACCGTCAAGCTGCTGCGCGGCCACCCCGACGTGCTCGACACCTACCGACAGCGCTTCGAGCACATCCTGGTCGACGAGTACCAGGACACGAACCAGGCCCAGAACGAGATCGTGCTCCTCCTCGCCGGCGGCCACCACAACGTCTGCGTCGTCGGCGACACGGACCAGAGCGTGTACCGCTTCCGGGGCGCCGATTTCCGCAACATCCTGCAGTTCGAGGAGGCCTTTCCGGACGTCACCACGGTCGTCCTCGACCAGAACTACCGCAGCACGCAGACCATTCTCGACGCCGCCAACGCGGTCATCGCCAACAACGCCGAGCGCAAGCCGAAGAACCTCTGGACCGACGCCGCCGGCGGTGACCGCATCGTGCGCTACCACGCCGAGGACGAGGGCGACGAGGCCACGTTCGTGGCGTCGACGGCGCGGCGCATGCACGTCGACGACGGTGCCGACTGGCGCGACGTCGCGGTGCTGTACCGCACGAACGCGCAGAGCCGCGTCGTGGAGGAGGCGATGATGCGTCTCGGCGTGCCGTACAAGGTCGTCGGTGGCACCCGCTTCTACGACCGGCGCGAGGTCAAGGACGCCATGGCCTATCTGCGCGCCGTCGTCAACCCGGCCGACGAGGTGAGCGTGAAGCGCGTGCTCAACGTGCCGAAGCGGGGAGTGGGCGACGCCAGCATCGCCAAGCTCGACGCGTACGCGGCGGCGAACGTCGGTGGCTTCCTCGACGCGCTGCGCCACGCCGACGAGGCCGGGGTCAGCGGTGGTGCGGCCCGCGGCATCACGTCGTTCGTCGACCTGCTCGACGAGCTGTCGGCGATGCTCAGCTCGGTCGGCCCGGCTGGCCCGCTGGATGCCGACACGGAGGGCGACGATCCCGTCGGTCCCGGCGATCTGCTGCAGGCGGCCCTGCAGGGCTCCGGCTACCTGGCCGAGCTGGAGGCGGAGGACTCGGTCGAGTCGGCGGGACGGCTGGAGAACCTCGGCGAGCTCGTCGGCTCGGCGCGGGAGTTCACCCGAATCGCCGAGTTCATGGAGCAGGTGGCGCTCGTCGCCGACACCGACGAGCTCCCCGACGACGACCAGGTCGTGCTGATGACGTTGCACTCGGCCAAGGGGCTGGAGTTCCCGGTCGTGTTCCTCATCGGCGCCGAGGAAGGTGTGTTCCCCCACACGCGGGCACTGACGGAGCCGGTCGAGCTGGAGGAGGAGCGCCGTCTGGCGTACGTCGGCATCACCCGGGCCCAGCATCGGCTGTACGTCTCACACGCATGGAGCCGCAGCCTGTACGGCTCAACGCAGTACAACCCGCCGTCGCGCTTCCTCGAGGAGATCCCCGAGGACCTCGTCGACAACCAGGGCAACATCAGCGGCCGCAGCGCGTACGGGCGCCAGAGCCTGCGCCCGCGTTCGGGGTGGGGCGACCCGCCGCCGTACCGCCGTCGAGGGGCCGGTGGCGGCGACGAC
>JACCUL010000419.1 GCA_013811855.1 Acidimicrobiia bacterium | reverse complement strand
CTCGTCGCCGGCGCCGTCGAGGAGATCCTTCGCTGGGGTTCGGTGACGATGCACTTCCGGCGCACCCCAACCGAGGACACCGAGCTCGCCGGGCGCACGATCACGGCCGGCCAGAAGGTGCTGATCTGGTTCGTGTCGGCCAACTACGACGGTTCCGTCTTCGACGACCCGTTCACGTTCGATATCCACCGCACCCCGAACCCGCAGGTGGCGTTCGGGTTGATGAGCCCGCACCTGTGCCTCGGCGCCCAGCTCGCACGAATGGAGGTCAAGGTGCTGTTCGAGGAGCTGCTCCCCCGCCTGGCCGACATCCGGATCGATGGCCCGGTCGAACGCCTGCGCAGCAACTTCATCGCCGGCATCAAGCGCCTGCCGGTGCGCGTTAGCGTTGTCTAGCTGCGCGAGCTACCAGGCGAAGCGCCGACCGAGGAGCTCGTAGAGCCGTTCGTTGTGCGGCGCGAAGTAGCGTGTGAGGCGGTCGCGTAGGTCATGGTCCGCGGGCGGATAGCTCCCCACGTTGCGATCCACGATCCCGGGGAGCGGCACAGGCGCAAGCCCCAGAAGATCGAACGTCGCCGAGCCGCGTCGCCGGTGCGGATCTCGGCGACGTCGAGCACGAGCAACCGGTCGTGCCCGAACCCCTCGAGCCAGCGCTCCAGCTGCTCCGCGTAGCGGCCCCGCATGAGATAGCCATGCCGCCGCATCGGGCACTCGGGACTGTCGAACCACTCGGGGCCGGCGCGCGACGGGGTCTCCGCCGCGCTGGGATCGAGCGCGACCTCGATCGGGCGATCCTCGAGGTGCCAGTGTCGCGCGTGGTGGTACGCCGAGATCGCGCGCTGCACGGGATCGCGCAACACCACCGCGAGCCGCACGTCCGGGATCATTTCGGCGGCGCGATCGGGCGCCGCGGGATGCGCGAGGTAGAAGGGGGTGGACTCGCCACTGACGACACGTCCGCCGTGCCGGGCCTCGACGGTGGCGCGCCGCCCGACCGTCGGGAAGTGCGCGCGGTACCAGCGCTCGTCGGCCGCACGGGCAGTGTCGAAGCAATGCACCTCCTTGGTCAGCGCGGGCAGGACGAGGGGGTGGGCGACGAGCTGCGCATACAGCGTCGAGGTCCCTGCTTTCTGGGCTCCGATGACGAGGAACTCCGGCCAGCGGACGTAAGCGTGCACTCGCGCGCCGAGCCGCGACACCGGCTTTGAGGCGCACCCGACGCAGGCTCGGCGGTACGAGGGGCCAAAGCCGGCGCCGCACAGCACTCATGCGCAGCTCGGGCATTGCCTCGTGTTTGTGTCACCGCACATGGCCAGATCCGGCCGCGTGCGGTGACACAAACATCGGCGGTCATCCGACCGGTTCGTCGGCGCGGGCCAGGTCGGCGGCGTTGAGCTTGGCCAGGTCGGCGGCCAGGGTGCCGCGGGCCCAGCCGGCGGCGTCCGACCCGCCGCTGACGGCCACCGACCGCAGCGTGCCGAACAGCTCGGTCACCCGGTCCGTCACGGCGTCGTGGCGCGAGGCCAGCACCGGCAGCAGGGCATCGGACGACTCGACGGCGGCGGCCTGCTCGACCGCCTCGTTGATCTCCGCCAGGCGACCGTCGATCCGATGCGTGAACGCCATGAGGAACGAGCTGCGGAAGCCACGGCTGCGGGTCCTGGCGCCCGGCCCGGCCTTGGCGCCCTCGGCCCGCATCGCCGCCTGGGACTGGACGAGCAACGACGTGTAGAGCATCTCGGTGCTGGCGACGTCCGAGCCGAAGCCGACGACGGTCGACAGGCCGTGGCGGTCGTCCCACACCGCCGTGCACCGGGAGTGGCGGGCGACGTGCTGCAGGAGCAGCGTCTTGATACAGGCGTACGGGTCGTCGATCGAAATGCGGATGGTCGTCGGTCGCTCGTCGCGCTCGGTCGACGCCCACAGCAGGGCGGCGTCGATGGCGTGGCGGGCCATGAGCTCCTGGGCCTTGGCCGTGAACGCCTCCGCCTCGGCCTCGAACGTCGTGGACTCGGCCTGGGCGAGCAACGCGCGGACCTTGACGAGGATCGGGTCGTCGACGGTCGGCGACGACTCGACGCGAACCCGCTGGCCGGCGGACCCCGGCGGGGGGAGCACGCGGTGGAGCGGACCGGCGCTGAGCACGGCGCCGATGGCCCCGACGACGGCGAGCAGGTACGTGGCCCGGTCCAGCGACTCGGCACGACGGAGGCCGGCGATCCAGCCCGTCGCCGCGTCGGTCGCCGGGAGCGCCAGCTCGTCGAGCTGCGCGGCCCATCGCGGGTGGAGGGTGGCCGGATCGCGCCGGGCGTGATCGGCGGCGACGGCGAGCGCCATCAGCCGACCGATCCGGGCGTCGGTTCGCCGGCCGAGGCGCACAACCTCCGTCGGCTGCCACCCGTTGTCCCACAGCCCGGCGACGCCGACGAGGATGAGGCCCTCGGCCTCCCGATCGACGACCGCTGGATCGCCGACGAGCAGCGCCTCGAACGCCTGAAGGCGGCGGCGGGCGTCCGGGTGTACGGCCGCCGTGCGCAGCAGTCCCGTGGCGATGTCCCGCTGAAGTGGTTGCGTCGGCTCGTCGAACCACGACTGGCCGCTCGATCGCGCTCCACCGTGGTGCCGGTGGGTGGTGTGCTGGCGGGCTCGCCGCTTGGCCTTCGCCGCCCGCCGTTGCCGGTTCCTGGTGCCCATGGCCGCGTGTCTAGCGAATGGGTGTCACGGTGTCGGTGATGGTCGTCGCCGCTCGGATCGCCAACGGCGGGCGAAAGACTCACGAAACTCCGTGCCGGCCCCGCGGCCGGTGATCCCCACGAGCCGTACCGTCGCCCACGCCCGAGCGACCGCCGGAACGAGGAGTTCGCGATGACCGACGCCGACCAACCGACACCGAACCCTCGCCGGCGGCGACGGACCGTGCTCCTCGCCACCGGCCTCATCGCACTGGTCGCCATCGCCGTCGCGCTCGCGCTGTTCCAGCCGTGGAAGCAATGGGTCGACGACGAGG
>JACCUL010000404.1 GCA_013811855.1 Acidimicrobiia bacterium | reverse complement strand
GAACGCCGCCACGACGGCACGGATCGAGGGTCTGCCCCTCGTCGTCGGGGCGCTGGCCGGGTTCCTCGCCGGCCTGTTCGGCGTTGGCGGGGGGATCCTCATCGTCCCCGGCCTCGTGCTCGTCAGCGGGATGACCCAGCGCCTGGCCCACGGCACGTCACTGGCCGCGGTCCTGCCGATCTCGGTCGCCTCGCTCGTCACGTACGCCCTCCAGGACAACGTCGACTGGATCGCCGGATTGTGGCTGGCGGTCGGCGCCGTCGGCGGAGCGGTGATCGGGACCCGGCTGCTCCACGTGCTCCCCCACCGCACGCTGGCCCTCGCCTTCGCCGCGATCCTGCTGCTGTCGGCGGTGCGCCTGTTCCTGCCGACGGACGCTGATGGGCGGTCCGCCCTCGGGCTCGCCGGTGTCGGCGCCCTCGTGGCGATCGGCGTCGGCACCGGGATCCTGGCCGGGCTGCTCGGGGTCGGCGGCGGGATCGTGATGGTCCCGGCGATGATCCTGCTGTTCGGCATCCCACCCGTCATCGCCAAGGGCACCTCAGCCCTGGTCATCCTGCCGACCGCGGTCATCGGCACCTGGCGCAACCGGTCCCGGGGCCACGCCGACCTGCGGGCGGCGACCGAGGTCGGCCTGGCCGGGGTCCTGACCGCCGCGCTCGGCGGGCTCGTCGCCGACGTGATGAGCGCCGACGTGTCCAACGTGCTGTTCGCCACGCTGCTCGTCGTCGTCGCCGCCAGGCTGCTGTGGCAGGAGGCGAGCCGACCAAGGATCACGGCGAGCCGATAGGCGAGGCGACCAAGGAACTCGGGTTCCGGCGCGGCAGGTAGCGTCCGGCCGTGCCGCTCGCCCCGTTGTCGCTGCGGCGGGGCACGAACGCTCCCATCACGGCTGAGGTGCGCGAGCTCGGCGGGATCGCCGGCGATCGTCAGGTGGTGTGGGTCGAGCTCGGCGGCGAGACGGCCTCCGGCTTCCGGGGCGTGCCGCTGTCGTCGGTGGCCTCGGCGATGATCGAGAACGCCGCCACGACGGCACGGATCGAGGGTCTGCCCCTCGTCGTCGTGATGGCCTCCACGGGCGCCGACATCGTCGAGGGCATCGACGCCCTGGAGGGCTGGGGCCGGCTGGCCAAGGCGCTCGTCGACTGTTCGGGCATCGTGCCCACGGTCCTCGTCGTCGACGGCCCTGCGGTCTCCGGGCCGGCCCTCCTGCTCGGCGTGGCCGACCTGGTGGTGATGACGGAGTCCAGCTACGGCTTCGTCAACGGACCGGTCATGGTCGAGGAGTTCACCGGCGTGGCCGTGAGCGTCGACGAGCTCGGCGGCGCGGCGATCCTGGCTCGTCACACGGGCGTTCCGAGCGTCGTCGTGGCGTCGTTCGAGGCGGCGACCGAGACCGTCGGGCTGCTGCTCGACTACCTCCCCTCGAGCGTCGACGAGGAGCCGCCCCGCTGGCCCACCGACGACCCGCCCGACCGGCGCTGTCCGGAGGCCGGCGAGCTGGTCCCGCCGACATCGACCGGCAGCTACGACGTGCGCAAGGTCGCCGCAGCCATCGCCGACGAGGACAGCGTGCTCGAGCTGCGCGACCGGTGGGCCGCCAACGTCGTCACGGCGCTGGCCACGATCGACGGCCGACCGGTGGGGATCGTCGCCAACCAGCCGATCTCGCTGGCCGGCACGCTCGACATCCCGGCGTCCCAGAAGGCGGCCCGGTTCGTGGCCTTCTGCGACGCCTTCAACCTGCCGATCGTCACGCTCGTGGACACGCCGGGCTTCTATCCGGGCAAGGACCTCGAGTGGCGGGGCATGATCCGCCACGGCGCCCAGCTCGTCTTCGCCTACGCGCGGGCGACGGTGCCGCGCATCTGCGTCATCCTCCGCAAGAGCTACGGCGGCGCGTACATCGTCATGGACTCCAAGACGATGGGCAACGACGCCTGCTTCGCCTGGCCGTGGGCCGAGCTCGCCGTGATGGGCGCCGGGCAGGCGGCGGCGATCCTCCAACGCCGGGCCACGCCCGAGGAGCGGGCGGCGTTCGAGGCCGACTACGCCGAGCGGCTCCTCAACCCCTACATCGCCGCCGAGCGCGGCTACATCGACGCCGTGATTGACCCCGCCGACACCCGAATGGAGATCGCCGCCGCCCTCGAGACGTTGGCCGACAAGCGCGAGGTCCTCCAGGCCCGCAAGCACGGCAACGAACCGTGCTGACCGCTGTGGTCACCGAATCTCCCTTGGAGGTGGCTGAGGTCCGCGCCGCGTCATCCCACTAACGTGCCCGCGCGTGCCCGACACCATCACGATCACCGACGACCGCACGGGCCACACGGTGACGATCCCGATCACCGACGGGGTGTTCTCGAGCGCCGCGCTTCGCGACCTCGATCCGAGCCTGTTCATGTACGACCCGGCGTACCTCTCGACGGCGGCGTGCAAGTCGTCGATCACGTTCCTGGACGGCGATGCCGGCATCCTGCGCTATCGCGGCTATCCGATCGAGCAGCTCGCCGAGCACGCCACGTACCTCGAGGTGGCCTACCTCCTCTTCTACGGCGAGCTGCCGAACAAGGCCCAGCTGGCCGAGTGGCGCTTCGACGTCACCCACCACACGTTCATCCACGAGAACATGCGCAAGCGGTTCGTGGACGGCTTCCACTACGACGCCCATCCGATGGGCATGTTCGTCTCCGCCGTCGCCGCCCTCGGCACGTTCTACCTCGACTCCAAGGAGCTGTTCGACGAGGAGTCACGCCACAAGCAGATCCTCCGCCTGATCGCCAAGGCCCCGACGCTGGCCGCGATGTGCTACCGCTTCTCCGTCGGCCTGCCCTTCTTCCTGCCCGACAACTCGCTGTCGTACCCGGCCAACTTCCTCACGATGATGTGGAAGATCGGTGAGTACGAGGTCGACCCCGTGCTCGAACGGGCGATGGACGTGCTGTTCATCCTCCACGCCGACCACGAGCAGAACTGCGGCACGACGGCGATGCGCGTCGTCGGCTCCAGCCACGCCGACCCGTACTCGGCGGCAGCGGCCGCGGCGTCGGCGCTTTACGGACCACTGCACGGCGGCGCCAACGAGGCCGTCGTGCACATGCTCGGCGAGATCGGATCGATCGACGAGGTACCGGCGTTCGTCGAGGACGTCAAGCACGGCAAGGGCCGGTTGATGGGCTTCGGCCACCGTGTCTACAAGAACTACGACCCGCGGGCCCGGATCATCAAGCAGACCGCCGAGGAGGTGTTCGAGGTCACCGGCAAGAACCCGCTGCTCGACATCGCCCTCAAGCTGGAGGAGGTCGCGCTCCAGGACAGCTACTTCGTCGACCGGCGGCTGTACCCGAACGTCGACTTCTACTCCGGGCTGATCTACCAGGCCATGGGCTTCCCGGTGGACATGTTCACCGTGCTCTTCGCCATCCCGCGGATGTCCGGCTGGCTGGCCCACTGGCACGAGCTGCTCGACGACAAGGACCAGAAGATCTCCCGGCCCCGCCAGTGGTACACCGGCGTCGACGAGCGCCAGT
>JACCUL010000394.1 GCA_013811855.1 Acidimicrobiia bacterium | reverse complement strand
CGATGACGGCGTCGCCCGCCGGGTCCCGGTCGGCCTCGCCGTCGGGATCTTCATCGGAGTCCTCGTCGGCCATGGTCTCCAGGCGCGCCACGTACTCGATCAGGTCCTCGTCATCGGCGATCATCGCCGCCACGCGGGCGTCGTACTCGGCGGCCGGGCCACGCAGGCGATCGACGGGCGGCGTGACGTCGAGCAGCGCGCACGCCCGCTCGAGCAGCGCCACCGTCGCCTTCGGGGACGGCACCTGCGCCGCGTATCCGGGCACGGCAGCCCACAGCGAGGCCGTCGACAAGCCGGCCGTCGACAGCGCGTCGTGCAGCACGCCGACGATGCCGGTGGGGCCCTCGTAGCGGGAGCGGCGCAGGTCGAAGCGGTCGAGCAGATCGGGATCGCTGGCCGTGCCGATGATCCGCACGGGACGGGTGTGGGGCACATCGGCGAGCAGCGCGCCGAGGCTGATCGACCGTGCCGCCTCGGCCCGCTCGGCCACGCCGACGAGCTGGGCGCAGAACGACCGCCACCGCAACGCCGGCTCGGGGCCGAGCACCAGGACGACGTCGTGGCCGTCGCTTGACGCCGACCACACCCCGACCGTCGGCCACACGATGGTGCGCTGCCCGTCGGCCAGGCGCACGTGCGGGCGCACGGTGGCGAAGTCGGTGAACGGCTCCGGATCGATCTCGGCGATCGGCGTGGCGTCCCACCGCTCGACGAGCGTGCGCACCGCGGCGGATGCGGCGTCCCCGGCGTCGTTCCACCCCGTGAACGCGTAGAGCAACGTGGGCTGGTGCACGCCAGGATCGGTCAGCCACCGCACGTGCTCCATCGCGTCACGCTACCGACCCCCGCCACGACGGTTCGGTGCCGCGCCGACCCGCCGTGCCCGCGCCACATCTGGGTGCGATTCGTCCCATCCGGCCAACTGGGCGCGCCAGCCTCTCAGCATCGAGACGATCCGCACCCAGATGGGAACGCGGCCGTCGGTTCGCTCCGGCCGCACCTCGGTAGTGTCCGGCGGTCATGGCCGTCGAGATCGTGATCGCCGACGCGGTGACCGACGAGCTCGTCGAGACGTTCGCCGGGTTGATCCCGCAGCTCTCGTCGTCGTCACCGCCGCCCGACCGGACGGCACTCGAAGCGATCGTCGATGACGAGCGGGCGGCGCTGCTGCTGGCGCGCGTCGACGGCCGCATCGTCGGGGTGTTGACGCTGGCGACGTACCGCATCCCGACGGGTCTCAGAGCGTGGATCGAGGACGTCGTGGTCGACGAGTCGGCGCGCGGCCACGGTGTCGGCCGGGCGCTCAGCGAGGCGGCGGTCGACGAGGCCCGGCGCCGCGGGGTCAAGGATGTCAGCCTGACCAGCCGCCCGTCCCGCGAGGCCGCCAACCGTCTGTACCGCCGCATCGGCTTCGAGCGGCGCGACACGAACGTCTACCGAATGGAGCTCGCGGAGCCGCATGGCCATCCGGGGCAATAACGTACACTTGAGTTGGTAACCGTACGAAAGGCCGTCCGTGGAGCCGGCAGGCGTCGAGGTACCCATCGCGTGGCGAGGCCGGCGGGCACGCGCGTTCGTGCCCGTTCGGCTCGCCGACCGCGATCTCCTGCTGGGCGCCGACACCGTCGCTCGGACCGCCAGGGCACAGGCCGCCGTCGAGCACGGCGCCGAGGCCATGCCGGAGGACCATGCCGCGCTCGCCCGGCTCCTGTTACACGCCGAGGGTGTCGCGTCCTCATCCATCGAGGGCGTCACCGCCCCCGTCGTCGACGTCGTCCTGGCCGAGGCCGGCGACCACGCCGGGCCGCCCGCGGCGGCGTGGGTCGCCGCCAACCTTGCCGCCGTCACCGAGTCATTGGAGGAAGCGCACGCCGGGCGGCTGACGGTCGAGAGCCTGTGCCGTTGGCACGGGACGCTGATGACCGGCAGCCCGACGCCGGCGCGCCACGTCGGCGTCGTCCGGTCCGACCAGGGATGGATCGGCGGTACGTCACCGCTCGACGCGCACCTCGTGACGCCGCCGCCCCAGTACCTGCCCGACCTTCTCGCCGACTTGGTCGCGTACGTCAACCGCACCGGCGTCGATCCGGTCAGCCAGGCCGCCATCGCCCACGCGCAGTTCGAGCTCATCCACCCCTTCGCCGACGGCAACGGCCGCGTCGGACGCGTCCTCATCGCCTGGATCCTCGTACGTCGGCTCTCGCTCGTGACGCCCCCGCCGGTCAGCACCCGCATCGCCACCGACGTCGGCGGCTACAGCTCCGGGCTCGTCCTGTTCCGCCTCGGCGACCACGAGCGGTGGGTGCGGTGGTTTGCCGACGCCGTTTCCGGCGCCGGCCGTGCGCAGCAGGAGCTGGTCACCGCCGTGCAGGAGCTGCGGCGGGCCTGGGAGGAACGGCTCGCCGCACCGAGAGAGGGCAGGCGGCGCCTGCGGCGCGATGCGGCTGCGTGGCGCGCCCTCGACCTGCTCCCGCGCCACCTCCTGCTCACCGGCCCGCTCGTCGTGCGCGAGCTCGGCATCCCGTTGAAGTCGGCGAACGCGGCGTTGCGCGACCTCGTGGGTGCCGGCGTGCTCGTCGAGCACGGCACCGTGCCATCTGCGAGCCCGGGTCGGCCCCGCCGCCTGTACATCAGCCCC
>JACCUL010000362.1 GCA_013811855.1 Acidimicrobiia bacterium | reverse complement strand
ACCTCGGCCTGCTCAGCGCGGCCGACCACACCCCCGGTCGGCTGAGCGCGCCGGCCGGCGCGGCGGCACGCGCCTACGTCGAGCGGGCCACCCTCGACGCGCTCGCCGGGCGGGTCGCCGCCGTCGTCACGATGCCGATCAACAAGGAGGCTACGCAGCGCACCGACCCCACGTTCGTCGGTCACACCGAGCTGATCGCCGAGCTGTGCGGTGCACCGAGCGTCACGATGATGCTGACGAACGGCACGCTCGCCGTCACCCACGTCAGCACCCACTGCTCGCTGCGCGAGGCCATCGAGCGGGTCACCACCGAGCGGGTCCTGCGGGTCGTCGAGTTGACGCACGAGGCGCTCAGCGCGTGGCTCGACCGTCCTCGCATCGCCGTGTGTGGCCTCAACCCGCACGCCGGGGAGCACGGCCTCTTCGGCTCGGAGGATGCGGAGCAGATCACCCCGGCCGTCGCCGCGGCGCGGCGAGCCGGCATCGACGCCAGCGGGCCGCTCCCCGCCGACACCGTCTTCTTCCAGGCCGTCCACCGTGACCGCTACGACGCCATCGTCTGCATGTACCACGACCAGGGTCATGCGCCAATGAAGCTCCTGGCCTTCGATCGCGCCGTCAACGTGACGCTCGGGCTGCCGATCGTCCGCACGTCCGTCGATCACGGCACGGCGTTCGACATCGCGTGGACCGGTCAAGCGTTCACGAGCGGTCTCGACCACGCCGTGGCGTGGGCTCGCCGGATGTCGGGTCAGCCCTCGATGTCGAAGCTGACGCCCTGGGCCAGCGGCAGCGACGTCGAGTAGTTGATCGTGTTCGTGGCCCGGCGCATGTAGCCCTTCCACGCGTCCGAGCCGGACTCCCGGCCGCCACCCGTCTCCTTCTCACCGCCGAACGCGCCGCCGATCTCGGCCCCGGACGGCCCGATGTTGACGTTGGCGATGCCGCAGTCCGAGCCGTCGGCCGACATGAACCGCTCAGCCTCGCGCACGTCGTTGGTGAAGATGCTCGAGGCGAGGCCCTGCGGAACGTCGTTGTGCAGGGCGATCGCTTCGTCGAGCTCGTCGTAGCCGAGGACGTAGAGCAACGGTCCGAACGTCTCGGTACGCACGACGTCGGTCTGCGCCGGCATCGTCACGATGGCCGGCTGTACGTAGCGGGCGTCGGGCCCGGCCTCGGCCAGGACCCGCTCGCCGCCGACGACGACCTCACCACCGTCGCCGGTGGCCGTCTCGATGGCCGCGGTGATGCGGTCGAACGCCGGCGCGTCGATGAGCGGACCGACGAGCGTGCCGTCGGCCAACGGGTCACCGATCGGCACGCTGGCGTAGGCCTTGGCCAGCCGCTCGACCAGCTCGTCACGGATGGACTCGTGGACGATCAGCCGGCGCAGGCTGGTGCAGCGCTGGCCGGCCGTGCCGACAGCGGAGAAGACGATCCCGCGGACGGTCAGCTCGAGGTCGGCCGACGGGCCGACGATGGCCGCGTTGTTGCCGCCGAGCTCCAGGATCAGCCGGCCGAAGCGCCTGGCGACGACCGGACCGACGGCCTGGCCCATCCGCGTCGAGCCGGTGGCGGACAGGATCGCCACGCCCTCGTGGGCGGCGAGGGCGGCGCCGACGTCGGGCCCGCCCTGTAGCACCCGGTTGAGGTCAGCCGGCGCGCCGATGTCGGCGACGGCGCGAGCCAGCAGCGCGTCGCAGGCCAGGGCCGTCAGTGGCGTCTTGTCCGACGCCTTCCAGATCACCGGGTTGCCGGCGACGAGGGCGAGGGCGGCGTTCCACGACCAGACGGCGACGGGGAAGTTGAACGCCGTGATCACGCCGCATGGTCCCATCGGGTGCCACGTCTCCATGAGCCGGTGGCCTGGGCGCTCACTGGCGATCGTCAGGCCGTGGAGCTGACGACTCAGGCCGACGGCGAAGTCGCAGATGTCGATCATCTCCTGGACCTCGCCCTGGCCCTCGGAGCGGATCTTGCCGGCCTCGATCGAGACCAGCTCGCCGAGCTCGGCCTTGTGCTCGCGCAGCAGCTCGCCCAGGCGGCGCACGACGTTGCCGCGCTGCGGGGCCGGCGTGGTGCGCCACGTGGCGAACGCGTCGGTCGCCCGTTGCACGGCGTCGTCGACGTCGCCGGGGTCGCCGGCGGCGCCGAGCGAGCCGCCTGTGATCGGCGTGCGGGCTGTGAGTGTTCCAGACG
>JACCUL010000327.1 GCA_013811855.1 Acidimicrobiia bacterium | reverse complement strand
CCCCGACGCAGCGACGGGGCGCCGTGCCGGTGCAGGTCGACCGGGCCGACTTCGCCCGCCCCGACGCGCCGTGGCTGGTCGTGGTGTTCACGTCGGCGACGTGCCAGACCTGCGCCAAGGTCGTGTCCACGGCGGCCGTGCTGACCAGCGCCGAGGTCGTCGTCGAGGAGGTCGAGTACGGCGCTCGCGGCGACGTCCAGCGCCGCTACGGCATCGAGGCCGTCCCGACGGTGGTCATCGCCGACGCCGCCGGCGTCGTCCGCACCAGCATCCAAGGCCCCGTCAACGCCAGCGACCTGTGGGCCGCGATGGCAACCGTCCGCGCCGCCCCCGACGCGCCGGAAGTGTGAGCTGAGGGCGCGCATCTCCGCGTCGATGGCTCACACTTCACCGGCGGCCGGCCGGGGCGCGTCGGTGTGACACCCCGGTCGTACCGTCGGCGGCATGCCCGACAACGCAGTACGCGCCGTTGCCGAGCTCGCAGCCGCTCAGCATCGAGCGTTCACCCGCCGCCAGGCTGCCCACCTCCACTTCGGCTCCCGCCGCATCGCCACCGCCAAGCGGTCGGGGTGGCTCGCCGAACCGGTGCCGGGTGTCCTCACCTTGTCCGGCACCGCGCCGACGTGGCACCAGCGATTGATGGTGCTCGTGCTCGCCGGGCACGGCCACGCCGTCGTCTCGCATCGCGCCGCCGCCCGGTTGCACAGGCTCGACGGGTTCGAGCACGCCGGCATGGCCGTGGTCGAGGCCAGCGTCACCCGAGCCTTCCGACTGCAGCTACCCGACACGGTCGTCCACCACGTCACGCCGCTCGAGCCGTGCGACCTCACCATGGTCGACGGCGTCCCGTGTACGTCGGTGGCTCGTACGCTCGCCGATGTCGGGTCGGTCGTCCGGGACCGCCAGCAGGTGTCGCGGGCGCTGACCGCGGCGCGCCGGCGCGGGATGAATGCCCTGGCGATCCGTTCCACGGCCGAACGACTTCATCGTCCCGGCCAGTCCGGCACCGGCGTGTTGATCCGGCTGCTCGACGCCATCCGGTGCGAAGGTGGCGTACCCGACTCGTGGTTCGAGGAGCTCCTGCGTTGCTGCCTCGGGTCGCCTCACCTGCCGCCGCTCGTCACGCAGTGCCCGATCACGGACGCCAGCGGCCGCATCGTCGCCCGCACCGACATCGGGTTCCCGTCGGTCAAGCTCGGTCTCGAGGCGCACAGCCGGCGGTTCCACTTCGGCCCGATCGCCGGCAAGCTCGACGAGGAGCGCGATCTCGCCGCCGCGACGTGTGGATGGGAGTTGCTCTACCTCGGCTGGTACGCCACGAAGCGACCCGCCGACGTGCTCCGGATGGTCCTCGCCGTCGTCAAGGCCCGGAAGTGTGAGCTGTCGATGCGGGAGTCCGCATCGTCTCCTCACACTTCGGTGGTGCCGCCGCCGGCCGCATGAGAACTGTGAGCTGTAGACGCGGGAATGCGCGTTCTCAGCTCACACTTCGGCGGTGGGCCGGGGCGTCAGGCTCGGCGGTGTTGGACTCGGGGTCGAGGATGTTCATCGCCACCCGGCCCGTGTCGCCGGACTCGGTGAGTCCCTGCTGGATCAGGTTGGCCACGTAGCGGCCGTCGATCGTCTCCTCGTCGAGCAGGGCGTCGGCGATCAGCTCGAGGCCGCGCCGGTGGCGGACGATGAGGTCCGTCGCCCGCTGCTCCTGCTCGGTGAGGATGCGGGCGACCTCCTCGTCGAGCAGCTTGGCCGTGTCGTCGCTGTACTCGCGACCGCTCGTCATCAGGTCCTCGCCGAGGAACACCTGCTGCTGGCTGCTCCACGCCATCGGGCCGATGCGCTCGCTCATGCCCCACTCCCGCACCATGCGCCGGGCGATGCCGGTGGCCTGCTCGAGGTCGTTGGCGGCGCCCGAGTTGAGGTGGTCGAACACGACCTTCTCGGCGACGCGACCGCCCATGGCCTTGCAGATGGTGTCCTCGAAGAACTCCTTGGAGTACGTGTGGCGCTCCTGCGGGAGGCTCCACGTCACGCCGAGGGCCATGCCGCGGGGGAGGATGGTGACCTTGTGCAGCGGATCACCGTGGGGGAGCACGGTCGCCAGCAGGGCGTGACCACCCTCGTGGTAGGCGGTGGCCCGGCGTTCCTCGGCGCTGAGGATCAAGCTCTCCCGGCGGGCCCCGAGCACGACGCGATCCCGGGCGTTCTCGAAGTCGATCCGCTCGATCTCCTTGGCCCCGCGGCGCACGGCGACAAGCGCCGCCTCGTTGACGAGGTTGGCCAGGTCGGCACCGGACATGCCGGGTGTGGCCTTGGCCATGATGTCGAGATCGACGTCGCTGCCGATCCGCTTGTCCCTGGCGTGGACCTCGAGGATGGCTTTGCGCTCACTGTGCTCGGGGAGCGGGACGACGATGCTGCGGTCGAACCGGCCGGGCCGCAGCAGGGCCGGGTCGAGGATGTCGGGCCGGTTGGTGGCGGCCAGGATGACGATGCCCTCGGACGTCTCGAAGCCGTCCATCTCGGAGAGCATCTGGTTGAGTGTCTGCTCCCGCTCGTCGTGCCCGCCGCCGAGACCGGCGCCCCGCTTGCGGCCGATGGAGTCGATCTCGTCGATGAAGATGATGGCCCGGCCCATGCGGCGGGCCTGCTGGAAGAGGTCACGCACCCGGCTGGCGCCGACGCCGACGAACATCTCCATGAAGTCCGAACCGGTGACGGACAGGAAGCCGACGCCGGCCTCACCGGCGACGGCCCGGGCGAACAGCGTCTTGCCCGTGCCCGGCGGGCCGACGAGCAGCATGCCCTTGGGCACGCGGGCGCCGATCTCCCGGAAGCGGTCGGGCATGCGCAGGAAGTCGACGACCTCGGTGATCTCCTGCTTGACGCCTTCGTAGCCGGCGATGTCGGCGAAGGTGGTCGACGGCTTGTCGGTGGTGTACGCCTTGGCCCGGCTGCGGCCGATCGACATGACGTTGCCCATCTGGCCGGCGGCGCGCCGCTGCATCCAGATGAAGAAGCCGATGATCAGCATCACCGGCAGGAGGAGCCCGGCGATGCTGAGCAGCCAGTTGTTGCCGGGCGTGCGGAACTCGATGTCGACGTCGTTGTCCCGCAGGACCTGCTCGTCGGCCTCGGACAGGCCGCGCTCGCCGCCACCGGTGGTGGTGAACTCGGACTGGTCGTCGAGCACGCCGGTGATGGTGTTGCTCGAGTTGTTGATGACGATCGACTCGACGTTGCCCTGGCGGGCCTGGTCCATGAAGTCGGTGTAGGAGATCTTCTCGCCCTCACTGCGCGGCCACAGGCCCGGCAGGATGAGGGCCAGCGCCACGACACCGAGGAGGACCCACATGGTCCACCGGGGCCAGCTGCCGGGCCGGCGCAGGCCGGGGCCCTCGCCGCCACCGGGCGGGGGAGGGGGACGGTCACCGGGACGTTGCTGACCCCGCCCGCGGCCCGGCGGGGGCGGCGGGGGCGGCGGGGGCAGGTCGCTCATTGGTCCATGCTACGGCCGGGGTGTCACGCTGGGACGTCGAGCGGTCCGTGGGGGGCCGGGACATCCACGCCCGGTCGAAGGCCATCTCCTACGGTTGGCCGCCATGCTGCGGCACTGCTCGCGACCCGGGTGCGGGGAGCGCGCCGTGGTCACCCTGACGTACCAGTACGGCCGGTCGCAGGTCTGGCTCGACCACCTGCGACCCGAGCGCGATCCCCACGCCTACGATCTCTGCCACCGCCACGCCACCCGCCTGTCGGTCCCCCAGGGTTGGCACCTCGACGACCGCCGGCCGCCCGCCGTCCTGGACCTGCTCGTCAGCTGACGTTCGGCGAGGACTTGATCAGGCGGCGGGTGGTGGACGGTGGAAGAAGACTTCGTGGGCGCGGAGGCGTTCGCCGACCGGGTGCTGGTAGCGGCGGCGGGGCGGTGGCGGCATCGGGGTCGACGCCGGCGGCGGTGGTCGGGTGATCGCCAGCCTCGCCGAGTCGGTGAACGCCAGCCCGTCGGGCTGATCGGCGTCACCGCGGATGTCGAACGCCCCGTGATGGTGGCCCGGTGACACGACGGGCAGAGCGCGCACCGGTTGGGCGTATCGGTCGGGCCCCCGTCCTCCCAGTGCACGATGTGGTGGACCTGCAGCCAGCGGGTGTTCGCACACCACGGCACCCGATAGCCGCAGTCCCGTCGCAGGACGAGCCGGCGGGTGCGGTCCGGCAC
>JACCUL010000322.1 GCA_013811855.1 Acidimicrobiia bacterium | reverse complement strand
GCACGACGCAATCGCCGGTGACCAGCGTGCCGTCGACGTCGAACGCGGCGACAGTGGTCCCGGTGGCGTCGACGGTCGGCGGCACGGCGGGCCATGCCGGCAGGCGCGCCGGACCGGTCGATGGCGTGATCACGGGTTCAACCGGCGGTCCCGGCGAGCTGGTCGCGACTGTCCCAGAAGCCCGGCCAGCTCTTGGTGACCACGTCCGGTTCGCGCACCGAGATGCCGGCGACGGCCGTGCCGAGCACCCCGAAGGCCATGGCCAGGCGGTGGTCGTGGTGCGGGTCGAGGACGGCGCCCCTGCGTCCGGCGCGCGGGGTGATGCGCAGCCCGTCGTCGAGCACGGTCACGTCGGCCCCAGTCGCGTTCAGCTCGGCGGCCAGGTCGCCGAGGCGGTCGCTCTCCTTGGCGCGGATGAACCCCACGCCGCGGATCGTCGTCGGCGAGCACGCCGTCGTCGCCAGGACGGCGACGGTCGGCACGAGGTCGGAGACGGCGGACATGTCGATGTCCAGCCCGTGCAGGCGACCGTGGGCGTCCCGGCGCACCTCGATCCCTTCGTCCGTCGAACGCACGGCGCAGCCCATCGCCGCCAGGAGCTCGACGACGACGATGTCGCCTTGGCGGGAGTCGGTCGACAGGTCGCGCACGGTGACGCGACCGCCGGCGATGGCCGCCATGGCGAGCGGGTAGCTGGCTGCTGAGGCATCGGGCTCGACGTGGTACGGGCGACCCACGTAGCGACCCTCGGGGACCACGATCGCCCGTTCGTCGACGCGCACCCCGGCGAGCCCGAAGTCGGCCATCACGGCCGCCGTCAGGTGCAGGTAGGGCGCCGAGACGAGGGGCGTGGTCAGCGTGATCCGCAGCCCGCTGACGAGCTGCGGCGCGACGAGCATCAGGGCCGTCAGGTACTGGCTCGACACGTCGCCGGCCATGGCGATCGTGCCGCCCCGCCGCAGCCCACCGGTGATGGTGACGGGCAGGTGACCGGCGCGCTCGCCCGCTGCGACACGAGCGCCGAGCTCGACCAGCGCGTCGTGGAGCGGCGCCATCGGACGCCGGCGCAGCGGAGGGGCGCCGTCGATGACGACCGTCCGATGGGCCAGCGCAGCGACGGCGGTCAGGAACCGCGACGTGGTACCGGCTAGCGCGGCGTCGACGTGCACCGGCTCGGGACCCGCGGGCAGCGCACCGCCGGTCCCGGTCACTGCTGCCGCCGTACCGTCGAGGACGACCGCCACGCCAAGGGCTCCGAGGCCCCGGACCATGGCGACGGTGTCGTCGCCGTCGGGCAGGCCGCTGACGTGGCTCGGGCCCTCGGCGAGGGCGGCGCACACGAGCGCCCGGTTGGCGATGCTCTTGGAGCCCGGCACGTCGACGATCCCGTCGAGCGGCCCGCTCGCCGGCGCGACGGCGCGCACCGTGCTCATCACCTGCGTCACGCCAGCCGGGACACGCCGGGCCGGTAGCCCCTGGCCAGCAGCCCGCCCCGGAACACGTCGGCGTTGGTGGCGGCGACCAGCAGGACGGCCACGCCGCGCGTGCCCTCGGCCATGTGCACGACCTCGAAGCTGACGACGTTGACCCCGAGCTCGGCGGCCAGCGTGAAGACCTCGGCGGCCGCGCCCGGTCGGTCGGGGATCGGGATGCGCACCTCGGCCAGCTCCTCGGCGTGGCTCGCGGTGCTGGGCAGGTTCGTGCGGGCCTCGCGAGCGTGGGTCAGGCGCTCGTGCAGCTGGTCACGGGCGTCGGTGCCGACGATCTCGCGCAGCTCGGCGAGCCGCCCGATCAGGCCGTCGAGCGCCGAGAGGATGGCCGGGCGGTTCTCGGCGCAGATGTCGAGCCAGATGTCAGGGTGCCCGCTGGCGATGCGGGTCATGTCCCGGAAGCCGCCGGCGGCCAGGCGCAGGAGCGCGGCGTGCTCCTCGGCCCGGTCGGCGGCCAGGCCCATCAGCCCGGCGGCGGCGAGGTGCGGGACGTGGCTGACGACGGCGACGACCTCGTCGTGGCGGCCGGGGTCGAGGGCGACGACCTCGGCGCCGAGCAGCGCCACGGCCCGGGCGACGGTGGCGAACGATTCGTCGGCGGTGCCCCCGACCGGGGTCAGGACCCACACGGCCCCGGTGAAGATCGAGGCGTCGGCGCCGTCGAGGCCCTCCAGCTCCGTGCCGGCCATCGGGTGACCGCCGACGAAGCGCGGGTCGTCGATCGCCGCGCACACCACGCCCTTGACGCTGCCGACGTCGGTCACCACGCCGGACGTCTCGGCCAGTGCCCGCTTGACGACGTCGGCGACGGCCAGCACCGGCACGGCGACGAACGTCAGCTCGGCGTCGCCATCGATCCCGGCGGCGTCGATGGCCCCCATCGCCACCGCCTGTTCAACGCGGGCGGCGTCGAGGTCGTCGCCGGTGACCGACCACCCCTGCTCACGCAACCCGAGCGCCACCGACCCACCGATCAACCCCAGGCCGATCACGTTCGCTCGCCGGGCCTCACCCACGACGCCAGATCGTACCGGCACGCCACGACGCGGTTCTGATGACACTTACGGGTGCCCCGCATCCCGTAAGTGTCATCAGAACCCCGATCGCGCGACCGTGGTGGCCTGGGAGAGGGCGATCACCTCGGCCGGGGTGAGGGGGCGCCAGGCGCCTGGGGGGAGGCGGCGGTCGTGGAGCGGGCCGATGGCGGTGCGCACGAGCCGGGTGACGGGGTGGCCGACGGCCTCGCACATCCGGCGGACCTGGCGGTTGCGGCCCTCGTGGACGGCGATGCGCAGCACGCCCGGGCTGGGTTGGGACACCCGCGCCGGCGCGGTGACGCCGTCGTCCAGCTCGACGCCGTCGCGCAGGCGGCGGATGGCGCCGGCGGGGACCGGTCCGCCGGCTGTCGTCACGGTGGCCAGGTACTCCTTGACGACGCCGTGGCGGGGATGGGCGACGCGGTGGGCCAGCTCGCCGTCGTTGGTCAGCAGCAGGAGCCCTTCCGTCTCGGCGTCCAACCGACCGACCGGGAACACCCGCGGCTCGGCCGGGACCAGCTCGACCACCGTCGGGCGGCCGGCAGTGTCCTTGGCCGTCGTCACCACGCCGGCCGGCTTGTTGAGCAGGTAGTGGACGAGATCGGGCCGGGTGCCGACCGGCGCCCCGTCGACCTCGACGAGGTCGTGATCGGGGTCGACGCGACGTCCGAGCGCGGCCACCTCGCCGTTGACGGTGACCCGCCCCTCGCCGATGAGGTCCTCACACACCCGGCGACTCCCCCACCCCCTGGTGGCCAGCACCTTCTGCAGGCGCTCGCCGGGACGGTCACCCGGCTCGGGCATCGGGGCCGCCCCGCAGGCCCACCTCGAGGGCCTCGACGACGTCGGCCCCAGGGATGAAGTCGGCGATCGGCGGCAGGTCGGCCAACGAGTCGAGGCCCAGCTTGTCCAGGAACGTCGCCGTCGTGGCGTACAGCAGCGCCTGGCCCGGACCGTCGTCGCGCTCGGCGGCGTCCACGTACCCGCGGCCCTGCAACGTGCGCAGCACGCCGTCGGGGTCGACGCCGCGGATCGAGGCGATCTGGGCCCGGGAGATCGGCTGCTTGTAGGCGACGATGGCCAGCGTCTCCAGCGCCGCCCCCGACAGCCGGGCCCGCTGGTCGTGGAGCAGGAAGCGCTCGACGTACGGCGTCAGGTCGGCGTGGGTCTGGTAGCGGTAGCCCCCGGCGACCCGAACCAGCTCGAACCCCCGCCCCTCGGCCCGGTAACCCTCAGCCAGCTCGGCGCACCAGCGCTCGATGTCGGTGACCGGCCGCTCCAGCAGCTGAGCCAGCAGGTCAGGCGGCACGGGATCGTGGGCCACCAGAACGACGGCCTCGATGGCCCGCAGGTGCTCCTCGGTGGCGTCGAACATCTCGCCATCAGCCTTCGTACACGTCGACGGCGAGGGCGGCCACGTCGGGGTGGGGGTCGCCGCACCACTCGATCTCGATGGCGCCGAAGCGCTCGGCCTGCTCGAGCTCGACGAGCCCCTGCTTGTACAGCTCGAGCACGGCGAGGAACCGAACGATGATCTCCAGCCGCTCGACCAGGTCGGCGGTCAGCCGGGCGAACGTGATGCGCCCGACACGGGGCAGCTCCTCGGCCAGCTCGACCACGGCGTCGGCCACGCTGATGCGGATCGGGGCGACGTGGAACAGGTCGATGCCCGGCACCGGCTTGGGCGCGAGGGCGCGGACCATGGCGTCGTGGAGCCGGGACGGCGTGAGCCCGGCCAGCAGGTCCGGGGCCACCGCGGCGAAGCGCTCGTCGGCGCCGACGAGGCGCGGCACGCAGCGGTCAGCCTGCTCGGCGAGGGCGGCGAACACCGTCGAGACGTCCTTGAACGCCTTGCACTCGAGCAGGCGGGCCAGCAGCAGGTCGCGCTCCTCCCACAGCGCCAGCTCGTCGTCGAGGTCGACGTCGGTGCGCCCCGGTAGCAGGCGCCGCGCCTTGAGCTCGACGAGCGTGGCCGCGATGAGCAGGAACTCGGTGGCGAGGTCGAGATCGAGCCCCTGCATGCGCTCCAGCTCGGCCAGGTAGGACTCGACGATGCGGGCCAGGCTGACCTGATGGATGTCCACCTCGTCGGCCAGGATGAGGTGCAGGAGCAGGTCGAACGGGCCCTCGTAGACCCGGTCGGGCAGCTGCGCGGCGACATCGACGGCCATGACGCGCGGCCACGCTACCGGCCCCGATCCTCGGGCTGGCGGATGGGTGCCGCTCGCTAGCGTGGCCATTATGGCGTTCCCCGGCCACGCAGGCCATTCTTGGCCACTCGCTCGCTGGCGCTCGCTCGCTCGCATCGCGAACACGGTGCACCAGTGACCCGCGTCCTCTCGTGCATCCAACCCACGGGGGACGTCCATCTGGGCAACTACCTGGGCGCCCTGGCGCCGTGGGTCGCCGGCCAGCACGAGCACGACGCCTTCCACGGCATCGTCGACCTCCACGCCCTCACCGTCGCCGAGGAGCCCGGCGTGATCGGCGCGCGCACGGTGCAGCTGGCGGCGATGCTGTTCGCCGTCGGGCTCGACGCCGACGTCGCCACCGTGTTCGTGCAGAGCCACGTGCCCGAGCACTCGCAGCTGGCGTGGGTGATGGAGTGCAACGTGTCGTTCGGCGAGCTGTCGCGCATGGTCCAGTTCAAGGAGAAGTCGGCCAAGCGGGAGTTCGTCTCGGGCGGGCTGTTCACCTATCCGGCGCTGCAGGCGGCCGACATCCTGCTGTACGACACCGACGAGGTGCCCGTGGGCGACGACCAGCGCCAACACGTCGAGATCACCCGCGACATCGCGCTGCGCTTCAACCACCGTTTCGGCGCAACGTTCGTGGTCCCGCGGGCCGTCACCCCGCGGGCCGGGGCCCGCGTCATGGACCTGCAGGACCCGACGGCGAAGATGTCGAAGTCGGCCGACACGGGCGCCGGGCTGATCCAGATGCTCGACGACGCCGAGATGATCCGCCGCAAGTTCAAGCGGGCCGTGACGGACTCCGAGACCGACGTCCGCTACGACCCCGAGACAAAGCCCGGGGTCAGCAACCTGCTGGAGATCCTCGGCGCGGCGACCGGTCACCCCCCGGCCGACCTCGTGGCCGGCTACACGCAGTACGGACCGCTGAAGGCCGACGCCGGAGAGGCCGTGATCGAGCTGCTGACGCCGATCCAGGCCCGCTACCGCGACCTGCTCGCCGACCGTGGCGAGCTGACCGCGATGCTGCGGCGGGGCGCCGAGCGGGCCGGGGAGGTGGCCGCGGCCACCCTCGAGCGGGCCTACACGGCCATCGGGTTCCTCCGGAGTTGAACTTCACCGATCGTCGGATCGTCGCCCTGGCGGTCCCGGCTCTCGGCAGCCTGGCCGTCGAGCCGCTCTACGTGCTCGTCGACACGGCGATCGTCGGTCGACTCGGCACGGCCCAGCTCGGAGGGTTGGCCATCGCCGCCACGGTGCTGTCGTTCGTCGTCGCCGGGTGCAACTTCTTGACCTACGGCACCACTGAGCGCATCGCCCGGTGCATCGGGGCCGGCCGGCGCGACGAGGCCGCCGACGTCGGTGTGCAGGCCGTCTGGCTGGCCGTGATCGTCGGCGTCATCCTCGCCCCGATCCTGCTGCTGGCGGCACCGACGCTGGCGTCGGCGATCGGCGCCGGCGGCGAGGTCGCCGGCTACGCCGAGACGTACCTGCGCATCTCCGCCCTCGGCATCCCGTTCGTCGTGTTCGCGCTCGCCGCCCAGGGCGTCCAGCGCGGCGCCAGCGACTACCGCACGGCGGTCGTCGTGCTCCTCCTCGCCAACGCCGTGAACGTCGTGCTGGAGCTGGTCTTCGTGTACGGCCTCGATCTCGGGGTCCCGGGCTCGGCGTGGTCGACGGTGATCGCCCAGGTCGGCGCCGGGCTGGCGTTCGCCGTCGTGGTCCGCCGGCACCTCGCCCGGAGCCGCCATCGCCGCCCGAGCCGGGCCGGGATGGCGCCGCTGATGAGGGCCGGCACCCACCTGCTCCTGCGCGTCGTG
>JACCUL010000318.1 GCA_013811855.1 Acidimicrobiia bacterium | reverse complement strand
GGTCTGGCCCGTGACCGACGCCAGCGCGGCCCGCAGCAACCCGAGCGGTGGATCGTGGACGGGCGTGACGATCGAGAAGCGCGGACGCGACACCATCATCGGCCTACGGCCGAGCGAAGGCGACGGGCCCACGCGGCGACGCGGCGACGCCGCGCCGTGCGCCTCCACATCATCAGGTCGAGCCGCTTGACGCGGCCCCGCAGCTCCCCGAGCTCGTGTTCGAGCTGGCGGGCCGTGGCAACGGCCTCGTCGCGTTCGGCGGTGACGCGGGCGAGCTGGTCGTCCGGTCCGTCGCCGGTCACGATCGCCGCGCTCGCCGACGTCCGCGGTGGCCTACTGTCTCGCCGGCGCCGCCCGGCGTGGTCACGGCATGCGGATCCTCTACGTCACGGCCCACTACCCGCCCGACTTCGTCAGTGGGGCCACACTGCAGGTCCGACGGATGGCCGAGCACGTGGCCGCGTCCGGTCACGAGGTGGCGGTGCTGTCGGGCGCCATCGTCGCCGGACTGGCCGACGGCGAGCGGCGCCGCGAGGACGGCGGCGGCGTGCGCGTCGAGTGGATCGGCACGGCCGAACGGATCGATCAGGACGTCGACGCCAACTGGCAGAACCCGCTGGCGACGTTGGCGGCCGCCGACCTGCTCGACGAGTGGCGGCCCGATGTCGTGCACGCTCATGCGCTGCAGACTCTAGGAGCCGGTCCCATCGCCGCCGCCGCCGACCGATCGATCCCGACCGTCGTGACCATGCACGACCTGTGGTGGTGGTGCTCCCGGCTGTTCCTCGTCGACCGGGACCTGCGGCCGTGCCCGCTCGACACCGGAATGAGCGACTGCGCATGCGCCCGCACCGCCGAGTGGCGGCGCGCCCGGGCCGCCGAGCTGGCCCTCACGCTGGCCCGTGTCGATGAGGTGCTGGCGCCGTCGGCGGCGCTGCGCGACGTCGCCGTCGCCAACGGGGTCGACCCCACGCGCATCGCCGTCGATACGAACGACGTGGATCCTGCTGCGTCGTCGGCGCCGGTCCCGGCGGCACCGATGGCCGAAGGTCCTGTTCGCTTCCTGTACGTCGGCGGCGACCATCCGCTCAAGGGCGTCGACGTGGTCCTGGCTGCGGCGCGGCGCGTGCGACCCCGCCGCGGTTGGCGGCTGGCGGTGTACGGCGTGGCCAAGCGCCGGGTCGGCCTCGGCGTGCCCGTCGACTTCCGCCCGGCCTACGCGCCGGCGGACACGGCGACCGTGATGCGCGCCGCCGACGTGCTCGTCATCCCGTCCATCGCCCGCGAGAGCTTCTCACTGGCCGCCCGGGAGGCGCTGGCCGCCGGGCTCGCCGTGATCACGAGCGACTGCCTCGGTCCCGAAGAAGTCGTCGACCACGACGACAACGGCCTCGTCGTACCGACCGGCGATGTCGCCGCCCTGGCCCGAGCGATGAGTGCCGTCGCCGCCGACCGCTCCCTGTTGCTCCGGCTCCGCCGGGCCGCCATCGACCGCCCGATCGAGCTCCGCACCCCGGCCGAGCACGCCGACGCGCTCGTCGCCCGTTACCGCCGGCTCGCCGGCACCTGACCGTCATGACCAGCCGGACCTACCCGACAGTTCGCCGGGTCGGCACGGCCAGGAGCGCGCCGAGGAGGGCGACGGTCAGCTGGTTGCCGACGAGCAAGGTCTCGGTGAGGTTCTCGACGACGACGAAGACGAGGACCGCGAGCGGCAACACATCGATCGGATGGCGGGCGGTCACCGCGGCGAGCGCGGTGCGACGGTAGAGCGCGGCCACGAGGACGGCGAACAGTCCCAGCCCGACGAGGCCGGCGCCGAGGAACAGGTCGACGAAGGCGTTGTGGGCGCTCGACAGCGCGGCGCCGCGCGCCGCCTCGACGTCGGCCAGGAACCGGGGGTCAGTCCATGCGGCGAGGTAGCCGTGGCCGTGGAACGGGCGACGCCACGCCCAGTCCAGCGAGACCGACCACAGCTCCGACCGGCCGGTCAGGTCGGCTCGGCGGCCGAGGTCGTCGAGCCACGAGCTCCGGGTCGACCAACCGACGACGCCGACGGCGACGGCGGTGATCCCTGCCGCCGCGATCACGGC
>JACCUL010000317.1 GCA_013811855.1 Acidimicrobiia bacterium | reverse complement strand
GGACCGACGACGAGCACACCGACGAGATCGCCGCCTGGCTCGCCGTGCTCGGGCCCGACGACGAGATGTGGGTCAGCCACCTCTCGGTCGACGGCTACGAGGCGCTGCGCGACGCGTGGTCCGACCGCCGGTTCCGGCTGCGCCTCGGCACGACGTTGTGGCACGGCGACAAGTCCGGACTGCACCTCGGGGCCGACGTTGTCGCGGTCCGCGACGCCAGTGCCGGGGAGCGGGCCGGGTACCGCCAGCTCGTGGTCCCCGCCGACGGACGTCTCGTCATGGTCGGCGCGGGGACGGCGCACGGCGTGCACCCGTTGCCCGACGGACGCAGCCCGTTCCACTTCGATCGACGCCGGCTGGACCTGCTCGAACCGCCGCACATGCACACGTCGATGGTGTTCGTCCCCGCCGGGTTCTCCGCCCCGGGCCTCGCCGATCGCGTCGACGTGCAACGTCCCCTCATCGACACGATCGTCGACGAGGTGGTGTGGCGATGACCACGGCGTCTCTCGACACCCGGGTGCGGGTGGAGCGTCGCCGCCTGCCCGGACCTGACGTCGTCCGGGCCGTGGCGCTGATCGGCGTGGCGATCATGAACTTCTACGGCTACATGGTCATCGCCGACGGCGAGGCGCGGGCCGACGGGGTCGTCGGGCGGTTCTTCGATCCGTGGACGGGTCCGCTGTCGACGCGCTTTGCGGCCACGTTCGTGCTGACCGCCGGTGTCGGTGTGACGTTGCTGACACGGCGAACGGCCGGCGACCCTGCGCTGACCGCGGCGCGCCGCGTCACGCTCGTTCGCCGGGGCCTCGCGCTGTACGGCTTCGGGCTCGTGTTCGACTGGATCTGGCCCGGAACGATCCTGCCGTTCTACGGCGTCATGTTTGTCGTCGCGGCGGTGTTGTTCACGCTGCGCATCCGCTGGATCGTGCTCGTCGGCATCGTCGCCGCGCTGGCCGGCGCCGCCATCGCGTGGTGGCGGTTCGAACGCCAGCTCGACGGTGGTTCGACGGCGTGGTTGGAGACCGCCTCGCGCTCACCCCGCCAGCTCGCGCTCGACATGTTCGTCAACGGGACCCACCCACTGCTGCCCTGGCTGGCGTTCTTCTGCGCCGGGATCGTGGTCGGCCGGCTGCTCGACGAAGCGTGGTGGCGGGTGGCCGCGATTGCCGGTGGCGGCACGATGTTCGGCCTGGCGCAGATCGTCAGCGGCACCGCCGGCACCACGCCGCGGGCGGCGCAGCTGACCAGCACCGACCCGTTCGACCGTGGGCTGCTGTACGTGGCCAGCGCGCTCGGGACGGCGCTGATCGCCTTCGGCGGCATCTCCTGGCTGGCCGAGCGATCCCCGCGCAACGCCCCCGTTCGGGCACTGCAGGCCGCGGGCGCGATGTCGCTGAGCCTCTACGTCGGCCACGCGCTGTTCTTCAACCTGCTCGTCCGGGAGCTCGGATGGGTCGAGCCGTCGGGGCTGGCGATGGCGCTGACCCTCGCCGGCATCTACTGGGCGCTGGCCGTGCTGGTCGCCGTGTGGTGGCGGACCGCCGTCGGCATCGGCCCGGCCGAGTGGCTCTACCGGCGCCTCGGCGGCTAGCCGAGCGACATCTCGGCGAACGTGTTGCAGCGGCGGGGGTCGCCCGTCGAGAAGCCCTGGCGGAACCACATGGCGCGCTGCGCGGACGTGCCGTGCGTGAACGACTCGGGGTCGATGCGACCCTCGGTCCGCTGCTGGATGCGGTCGTCGCCGACGGCCTCGGCGGCGTTGATCGCCTCCTCGATCTCCCCCGGCGAGTCGAAGCGGTCCTTCTCGCTGTTCGCCCACACGCCGGCGTAGCAGTCGGCCTGCAACTCGAGGGCCACCGAGTACTCGTTGGCCAGGTCCGGGTTGGCCTGTTCCTGCTGCTGAACCTGTCCACTCGTGCCGAGCACGTTCTGCACGTGGTGCCCGAACTCGTGGGCGACGATGTACTGCGCGGCCAGGTCGCCCTGGGCCTCGAACTGCTCCTGGAGCTGCTGGAGGAACTCAAGGTCGAAGTACACGAACTCGTCGACCGGGCAGTAGAAGGGGCCGGTCTGCGATGACGCGGCGCCGCACCCTGTGTTGGTCCCGCCCGAGAAGAAGACCATGTCGGTGACGCGATACTCGGTGTTGAACGACGCCGGGAGCTGCTCGGTCCAGAACGTCTGGGCGCTGCGCTCGGCGCCGCACAGCGTCTGCTCGAGGTCCGTCTGGCAGGCCTCACCGCCACCGGCTTCGATGCTGTTGTCGTTGCCCGTGTCGACCGCCGACTGCCCACCCAACAGCTTCGGGAGGAACACCGCGGCGAGGAGCACGATGATGCCGAGGAGGCCGCCACCGGCCTTGGTCGGGAACGGTAAGCCGCCACCGCCGCCGCCCAGCCCGGGAAAGCTCACACCGCCGCCACCACCCTGACCGCGCCGATCCTGGACGTGGCTGTCGTCGCGACTCCTGATCTTCGTCACCGTGGCGAGGATACTGACCGCCCATGGACGGCTCATCGCGGCGCGACAACCGCGCCTTCGTGCGCTGGGCGTCCGCGGCGACGGTGAGCACGCTGGGCACCGGCATCAGCATCGTCGTCATCCCGATCCTCGTCTACGAGCGCACCGGGCTCGGCGTCGCAGACCGGCGCCGTGTTCGGGCTGCGGGTCGTGCCGTACCTGCTGTTCGGGCTCGTCGCCGGCCCCATCGCCGACCGCTTCGACCGCCGCCGGCTCGTCGTCTGGGGCATCGTGGCCGAAGGCGCGACGATGGCGACGATCCCGATCGTCGACGTGTTTGCCGAGGTGTCGGTCGCCCAGATCTTCGCCGTCACGTTCGTCGCCTCGACGTGCTTCGTGTTCCACGACGCGGCGACGTTCGGGGCGCTGCCGGCGATCACCGGGGCCGTCATCTGGCGGCCGCCAACGGCCTGCTGAACTCGGCCGAATCGGCGGCGCTCGTCGCCGGACCGGCGCTGGGCAGCGTGCTGACCAGCTCGATCGGCGCCGCGCCGGCGATCTGGTTCGATGCCGCCAGCTTCTTCGTGGCGGCGACGATGATCGGCGGGATCACGGCGCCGATGCGCCGGGACGACGACCCGTCGCCGGCCACGACGCTCGTCGCCCAAGCGAGCGAGGGGCTGCGCTTCATCGCCGGCCACCCCGTGATCCGCGCACTGATCCTGGTCGGCTTCGTCAACTCGCTGGCCTTCGGGGCCGTGCTCGGCCAGCTCGTCGTGTACGCCGACCGGGCCCTGGCCATCCCGGAGAGCGACTGGCGGGTCGGCGCGCTGTTCACCGCCGGCGCCGTCGGGACGCTGGCCGCCGGCCTCCTATTCGGACGCCTGTTCGCCCCGGAACGGGTGCGGGTGATCACCCCGGCCGGGCTCATCGGCGCCGGGCTGCTGTGCGTCGGCCTGGCCTCGACGTCGACGTTCGTCGTCGCGCTCGGGCTGGCGACGTTGTTCTCGGCCTGCATCCAGGTCGTCATCACGACCGGGATCACCTACCGTCAGCTGGCCAGTCCCGACCACCTCGTGTCGTCGGCCAACGTGGTCGGGCGCATGGTGGCGTGGGGCGGGCAACCGTTCGGAGGGCTCATCGGCGGACTCGTCGCCGAGGCCCTCGGCGTGCGGGACATGGTCGTGATCGCCGGCGCGCTGTTCGGCGTGGCGGCGTCGTGGGCCTGGTTGGCCCTTCGCCGGGTCAGCGGTCCCGCCGCATTCCCCTGATCCCGACCGCGCCGGCGCCGAGCAACGGTCCGCGGTCGCCGAGACGGGTCGGCGTGATGCGGGCGTGACGGCTGTAGGGCAGGCGGGCGTGCGTGCTCAGCTCCTCCTGGGCGGCGTTGAGGAACGTGGCCGCGAAGCCGAGCGCGACCCCGCCGCCGACGACGACGAGCTCCAGGTCGAGCAGGTTGCACAGCGACGCCACGCCGCGTCCGACGAGGCGGCCGGTGCGCTGCATGATCTCGTACGTCGGCTCCCTCGCCGAGCGGCCGGTGATGGCCTCGATGGCCAGGCCCGACGCCTCGGCCTCCAGGCACCCGCGCGCCCCGCACCCGCAGCGGCGGCCGTTGGGCTCGACGATCACGTGGCCGACGTGGCCGGCGTTCGCCGAGTAGCCGTCGACGAGCTCGCCGTCGAGCACGATGCCACCGCCGATGCCCGTCGACACCGTGAGGACGCAGTAGTTGGCGTAGCCCTTGGCGGCTCCCTGCCAGCCCTCGGCGAGGGCGAGGGCCTTGCCGTCGAGGTCGCCGTAGACGCGGGTACCGGTCAGCTCGGCGAGCCGGGAGCGCAGCGGGAACTCCCTCCACGCCGGCAGGTTGACCGGCGACACGGTCTCGCAGTGGCGGGTGATCGGCCCGGCCGCGCCGATGCCGACGGCGGTGACGCGCACCTCGTGACGCTCGGCCGCCGCGTCGAGCTGCTGCTCGACGATGCCGGCGAGCGCGGCGAAGTGGGCCGCCGGGCCGACGTCGTGGTCGACGAGGATCACCGACCGGTCGAGCAGCTCGCCGCGCATGGTGACCAGGCCGGCGGCGAACTTCGTCCCGCCGACGTCCACGGCCAGCACGACGGGGGGCAGCCGGCGCGGCGGCTCGAGGGCCTCGGTGGGGTCCAGTTCGGTTGATTCGTTCGTGTCCAAACGACCTCTCGCCGGGAGTATGGTGCGCGCCTGTGGGGCAGCGCGAAGGAGGGGATGCCGGTCGGGGGTTCATGTTCCCACGAACGGCGACCGGCCGCTCCTCGCTGGTCCCCCCGCCGCCGTGGCACTACAGCGGCCAGATGTTGACGATCGAGTTCCGCGCCGATCCGGCGGCGGTCGCCGAACTGCTGCCGGCGCCGCTGGAGCCGGCGCCCGACGACCCCGGCGCGGTGGCCGTCATCTGGGCCGACTGGCAGAGCTGCAGCGACTCGTTCGAGGAGCTGCTCGATCCCGTCCGGTCGCAGTACGTGGAGACGTTCGTCGTCGTGCGCTGCTCGTACCGGGGTGAGGTGTACAGCCGCTGCACCTACATCTGGGTCGATCGCGACTTCGCCATGGTGCGCGGCCACCACCAGGGGTACCCGAAGAAGCTCGGCCAGCTGTTCCTCACTCGGGCGGTAAACGTCGGCGTCGCCGGGCCGCGGCTGGAGCCGGGTGGCCGCTTCGGGGCGACGTGCTCGGCGGCCGGGCGGCGGCTGATCGACGCCGAGCTCACGATCACCGGCACGGCGCCGAGCGCCGGCTTCGTCAACGGCCACCCGATGCTGCACCACCGCGTGTTCCCGGCCATCGAGAGCGACGGCACCGATTCGCTGCACGAGCTCGTCACGATGCGGGGGTACGACGCCGAGGTCGGTCCGTGCTACGCCGGTGACGCCACCATCCGCCTCTACGAGTCGCCGGTCGAGGAGTTGACCCGGCTGGTGCCGATCGAGATGATCGGCGGCTTCTGGCAGGAGGTCGGCACGAGCTGGCGGTCCGGCACCACGCTCGAGCGACGGAACGCAACATGACCGGACCGGCGCCCGACGGCGACCGCGGGTCGGCCGACGCCGACATCGCCGATCCCGACACGTACGTCGACGGTGTCCCGCACGCCACGTTCGAGCGGCTGCGGCGCGACGACCCGGTGAGCTGGTGGGAGGAGGATCACGCCGATGGCGGCGGGTTCTGGGCCGTCACCCGCCACGCCGACCTGCTGACCGTCAGTCGCGACGTCGGCCGGTTCTCCAACGCCCAGGGCATCCGGCTGGAGGAGATGGACGCCGAGGAGACCGAGGCCCGGCGCACGATGATGGAGCTCGACCCCCCCGAGCACACCGCGTACCGGCGGCTGGTGTCCAAGCCGTTCAGCCGGCGGGCCGTCTACGCCTACGAGAATGCCATCCGCGTGCTGGCCCGCGACGTGATCGACGACGCGCTCGCCGGCGGCGACCGCTTCGACTTCGTCGACCGCATCGCCAAGCAGCTCCCGATGCGCATGTTGGGCACGTTGCTCGGGGTCCCGGGCGACGACGGCCCGTGGCTCGTCGAGCAAGGGGACGCGCTGCTCGGCAACACCGATCCGGAGTTCACGACCCACCCCGTCGGGCTCGTCGACACGGAGGAGTTCCGGCTGATGCCGTTTCGCAGCCCGGCCGGCATCGAGCTGTTCCGCTACGCCCAGGAGCAGGCCCGGATCCGGCGCCAGCACCCGACCGACGACGTGATCA
>JACCUL010000316.1 GCA_013811855.1 Acidimicrobiia bacterium | reverse complement strand
GGTCTGGCCCTCGTGGCCGAGCACGCCGCCGCGCAGGGCGGCGAAGCGTGGGTCGAGGACCGGCCCGGCGGCGGCGCCCGGTTCGTCGTCCAGGTGCCCGTCGGAGGACGGTCGTGAGACGGGCGCTTGCGCTGACCCTCGTCGCCGGCGCGCTCGTGGGCGCCTGCGGCATCGGGGCCGACGACGACCTGCAGCAGATCGACTCGGCCGAACTCCTGGGCCTGGACCAGACGTCCACCTCGACCACCACGACCACCGCGCCGACGACGACGTCGACGACGACGATCCCGTCGACGGCGCCGGCATCGAGCACCACGGTCGCCGAGGCGCCGACGACCCTCGGCGTGACGACCACGACGATCGCCACCGAACCCGTCGACCTCTACTTCCTCGACGGGATGAACCTCGTCAGCGTTCCGCTCGGTCTCTCCGGCGACGTCTCACCGTCCCGCGTGATGCTCGCCCTGGGCGACGGTCCACCGACGGGCGACGCCGGCCTGGGACTCGACACCGAGGTCCCCCGGGGGCTCATCGTGACCGCGGTCGAGGCCGAAGGCGTCGTGTCGGTCGATCTCGACGGGGAGCTGTTCGACCCCGACGTCATCGACCAGCGGCGAGCCATCGGTCAGATCGTCCTGACGCTCACCGGGCTGCGCGGCGTCGGCCAGGTCCGCTTCACGCTGGACGGCACACCGCTGCGGGTGCCCAAGCGCGACGACCAGCTCAGCGAGCCGGGCGAACCGGTCTCGCGCGAGGACTACGCCAGCCTGCTCGACGCGTCGCCCGACTCCGTACCGACCTCGCCCCCGTCGACCACCTCGACCCCACCGACGACCGACAACCCGCCGACGACGCCGGCCTCGACCACGGGCCCGCCGACCACCGTCGAGTAGCCCACACCTCGACGGGAGAACCTCGTGAGCTCGCGTCGCCCGACCGGTCCCCGTTGCCCCGGAGAGCCTGAGGCAAGGCCGCGGCCCGCACACCTGCGCACACCGGCCGGACGAGGTTGTCGTCTGACGACGCCGAGCACGCTCAGCTAGTAACCCAGCCGCTCGACGCGGTCGGCGCGGCGTTGCCAGTCCTTGTCGACCTTGACCCGCAGATCGAGATAGGTGCCGGTCGGCAGCTGGGCCCGGGCCCGCTCCCCCACCTGCTTGAGCACCTGACCGCCCTTGCCGATGACCATCCCCTTCTGGCTGGTCCGCTCGACGACGATCTCGACCGTGATGCGGTTGCCCTCCCACTCCGTGACGCGAGTGGCGATGGAGTACGGCAGCTCGTCGCGGGTGACAGCGAGGAGCTGCTCGCGCACGAGCTCGGCGATGCGCTGCTCCTCGGGGATGTCGCTGACGACGTCGTCGGGGAAGTACGCCGGCCCCTCCGGCAGCCGTCCGACGAGGTGGTCGACGAACGGGCCGAGACCGTCACCGGAGTGGGCCGAGACCGGGAAGTAGGCCTCGGCGCCGAGCTCCCCGGCCGCCGCCAACTGGGCGAGCACCCGCTCGGGGCGCGCCCGGTCGGTCTTGTTGACGACGACGACGGCCCGTGGCAGGTCCAGGTGGCCGGCGACCCAGCGGTCGCCGGCCCCGAACGGTGCCGTGGCGTCGAGCACGAGGCACACGACGTCGACGTCCGCCTCGGCCTCGGTGACGCTCTCCAGCGCCGTGGCGTTGACCCGTCGGCCGAGTGCCGTCACGGGCTTGTGCAGGCCCGGCGTGTCGACGAACACGACCTGGGCGTCGGGTCGGTTGAGCACGCCGCGTACGCGGTGACGGGTCGTCTGTGGCTTGTCGGAGACGATGCTGACCTTGGTGCCGCAGATGGTGTTGACGAGCGACGACTTGCCGACGTTGGGCCGGCCGACGAGGGTGACGAACCCGGAGCGCACGAAGTCAGACGTTGGCGTCGCGACCGGCCCAGAACGGCGCCCGCAGCTCCCGCTTGAGCACCTTGCCGGAGCCCGTCTTGGGCAGCTCGGCGGACCATGTGATCGACCGCGGCACCTTGTAGCCGGCGAGGTGGGCGCGGGCGTGCGCGGTCACGGCGGCGGCGTCGAGATCGCTCCCGGGACGGCGGACGACCACGGCGTGGACGGCCTCGCCCCACTCCTCGTCCGGGATCCCGAACACGGCGACCTCGTACACGTCGGGGTGCTCCTCGATCGCCGCCTCGATCTCGGCCGGGTAGATGTTCATCCCGCCGGAGATGATCATGTCCTTCTTGCGGTCGCAGATGTAGAGGAACCCCTCGTCGTCGCGGTAGGCGACGTCGCCGACGGTCTGGAAGCCCTCGCGGTGGTCCTCCTCGAACTTGTCGTGCTGCTTGTAGTAGTCGGCGAAGACGGACGGGCTGCGCACGAACAGCTCGCCGGTGGCCGCCGACCCCGTACCCTGCACGATGTTGCCGTCGTCGTCGTACAGCCGGACCTCGACCAGCGGCGCCTCCTTGCCGCACGAGCCGGGCTTGCGCAATTGATCCTCGGGCCTCAGGATCGTGTTGACGCCGAGCTCGGTCGACCCGTACACCTCGAACAACGACTCGGGCGGGAAGTCGGCGACGTAGCGCTGCTTGAGCGCGAAGCTCCACGGCGCGGCGTTGGCGATCATGATCCGTATCGACGACACGTCGTAGCGGGCCTTCACGTCGTCGGGCAGCGTGCAGATCATGCGGATCGGCGTCGGCGCGGCGAACGTCGACGTCGCCTTGTACGTGTCGACCAGCCGCAGCCAGTCCTCCGGATCGAACCTGCGCTGCACGACGATGGTCTGCCCGAGCGCGATGGCCACGCCCATGAACCCGCCCGGGCCGCTGTGGTAGAGCGGGCCCGTCGTCAGATACACGTCGTCGGGCCGGTAGCCGATGAACTGGACCATCGCCACCACCTGCCCCGGGTCGGCGGCGTTCGGTCGCACGGCCCCCTTCGGCTTGCCCGTCGTGCCGGACGTATAGATCATCGTGGCCCCGGACATCGGGGCGTCGGCGGCGTCGACGGGGGTCGTCGGCGCGGCGGCCATCGCGTCGTCGGCCGACAGCATCCCGTCGGGGGCCGGCCCGTCGTACACGAGGATCGTGCGCACCTTCGGCACCGGGGCGCGGATGCGCTCGAACAGCGCGGCGAACTCGGCGTCGACGACGACCACGGTGGCGTCGCTGTGATCGGTGACGTAGACCGCCTCGTCGTCCGACAGGCGGTAGTTCAGCGGCACGGCCACGGCGCCGACCTTGCGGGCGGCGTGGACGAGCAGGACGACGCCGAGCGAGTTCTGCCCGCACCAGACGACCTTGACGCCGGCGCCGATGCCGTGCTCGACGAGCACGTGGGCGAGCTGGTTCGAGGCCGCCTCGACCTCGGCGTACGTCCGGATCCGGACCTCCTCGCCGCCCCGGTCGTCGATGACCGCCGTCTTGTCCGGTTGGGCGAGCGCGTACGCGGTCAAGAGATCAGGCATCGCACACACACTCGCGCTCGCGGACGGGCGCCGTCGAGCGAGCGAGTTTCGAGTGAGCAGACCACCAAGAGGGCACTCTCGACCGCGGGTCGGGCGCCCTGCAAGGCTGACCGGCCATGGCACCACGCACCATCGACGGCATCGACGGCCTCAAGGCGCTCGTCGGCGACCACCTCGGCTACAGCGAGTACGTCGAGATCACCCAGGAACAGGTGAACCAGTTCGCCGAGGCCACCGGCGACCACCAGTGGATCCACGTCGACGTGGAGCGGGCGAAGGCCGGCCCGTTCGGCGGCCCGATCGCCCACGGCTACCTGACGCTGTCGCTCGGTCCGGCCCTCGGCCCGCAGATCTACCGCGTCGACGGCGTGGCGATGGGCGTGAACTACGGAGCGGAGAAGATTCGCTTCCCGGCGCCCGTGCCGGTCGGCTCGCGCTTGCGCCTCGGAGCCAAGCTGCTGGCCGTCGACGAGATCGCCGGCGGCGCCCAAGTGAACATGGAGTTCACGTTCGAGGTGGAGGGCGCGGCCAAGCCGAGCTGCGTGGCCGAGGTTGTCTCCCGCATCTACACCTGAGCTTTGCGTGGACAGACACGACGCGTGACGTCGTCTGTCCACCCAAGTCAGCGGAAGTTGGGGATCACCTCGCGGGCGAACAGCTCCATCGTCTCGGTGTCGGGGTAGTCGGCGCACCACGGGACGAAGCCGCGGCAGCCGAGGTCGACGTACGTCTGGATGCGTTCGCAGACCTGCTCCGGCGTGCCGACCAGGTTGCCGACCCGCCAACTCTCGACCGCTTCACCCCACAGGTTGCGGCTCCCCGCGGCGGCGACCTCGTCTTCGGTGGAGCGGATGAACACCTCGGGCGACCACGTCTTGCGGATCGTCGACTCGTCGCGCCCGACGTCGGCGCAATGGGCCTTGAGCACCTCCCGCTTGTGCCGCCACTGGTCGGGTTGGCCGCCGAAGTTGGAGCAGTCGGCGTGACGGGCGACGACGCGCAGCGTGAGCTGCTCGCCGCCGCCGCCGATCCACACCGGCGGGTGCGGGTCCTGCAACGGCTTCGGATCGCAATTGGCGCGACGCAGTTCGTAGTACCTCCCGCGGTACGTCGTCTCCGGCTCGGTCCACATGCTCTTGACGATCTCGACCGTCTCCCGCAGCATGCCGATGCGGTCCTTCGGCGCCGGGTAGTCGTAGCCGTAGGCCCGGTACTCGTTCTCGTACCAGCCGGCGCCGATCCCCCAGTCGAGCCGCCCGCCGGACACGACGTCGACGGTCGATGTGATCTTGGCCAGCAGCGCCGGGTTGCGGTAGCTGTTGCAGCCGACCATCTGCCCGAGGCGGATCCGTGACGTCCGCTGGCTGATGGCGGCGATCGTCGTCCAGCACTCGAACACGGCCTCGTGCGCCGGCCGGGGCACGTTGTGCACGTGGTCGTAGACCCACAGCGAGTCGAACCCCAGCTCCTCGGCCAGCAGAGCCAGCTCGAGCGCCTTGTCCCACTTGGCGGCGGCACCGTCGATCGCCGCCAACTCCATCTTCCAGCCCTGGGGCATGAAGACCCCGAACACGATCCCGTCGTCACTCATCGGGTCGGACGCTATGTGCTGCAGCCGCCGACGCGACTGGAGGCGCCGGCGCGCCGGTGTGTTCCCCCCTGAACGTCGCGATCGGCGATCGACCTCCGGCCTTCCGGTCAGGGCCGGATGAGCGCCGACAGCATGGCCTGGAACTTGGCCTGGGTCTCGGCCAACTCGGCCAGCGGATCGCTGTCGGCCACGATGCCCCCGCCGGCGATCAGGCGGGCCCGGCAGCCGTCGGCCGACAGCTCGGCGCCGCGGATGGCGACGGCCCACGTGCCGTTGCCGACGGCGTCGACCCATCCGACGGCGCCGCCGTAGCGCCCGCGGTCGACACCCTCGACGGCGGCGATCAACGCCAGCGCGGCGTCCCGCGGGTGGCCGCCCAGCGCCGGCGTCGGCGAGAGCGCCCGCACGAGCTCGATCACGCCAGGCGGCGGCGCCGACAGCTGCCCCTCGATGCGCGTGCCGAGGTGCTGCACGTTGGCGACGGTGATGATCGACGGCTCGGGCTCCCAGTCGAGATAGCTGCACCACGGGAGCAACGTGTCGTGCACGACGTCGATGACGACGCGGTGCTCGACCTGGTCCTTCGTGCTGGCGATCAACGCGTCGGCGATCTCGGCGTCCCGCCGGGCGTCGCCGGTGCGCGGCGCCGTCCCGGCGAGCGGGTACGAGCGGACATCACGGCCGTCGACCTCGACGAGCAGTTCGGGCGAGGCGCCGATCAGCCCGTCGATGGCGTACCGGTAGCTGGACCCGAAGCTGGCCCTGAGCCGGCGGAGCACGCCGTGGCGGTCGATCGGGCGGTCGGCGGTGACGGCGATCTCCCGGGCGATGACGGCCTTGGTCAGTCCGCCCCGGCGCACCTCGTCGCGAGCGGCGGCCACGGCGCCCAGGTAGTGCTCGACCGGCGTGACCGGCTCGATCGTGTACGCCGCCGCAGCCGGCTCGGGCGGGGCGGCGGGTGCGAGCTCCTCCTCGGCGTCGTCGATGGTCGTGACCCAGGCC
>JACCUL010000315.1 GCA_013811855.1 Acidimicrobiia bacterium | reverse complement strand
GAGCAGCGCCGAGTAGCGGCGACCGTCGACGGTGAGGACGACGCGCTGCCCGCCGCCGGCGCGCACGTACACCGTGATCCGGTATTGGTCGGTGAGCCTCCTGACGGCTCCGTCGATGGCCGGGAGGAAGCCCTCGATCCCACCGGCGCCGGCGACGAGCAGGCCGCCGCGAGCCAGCTCGACCACGCTGTCGTCGGGATCGATGGCGGGCGTGGCGACGAGCAGCGCCACCGCGCCGGTGGCCAGGTCGTCGCGAGCGAGCGCGAGCTCGGCGGTGTCGAGCCGGGCTCCGGTGGACAGCAGTGCGATGAGCTGTTTGCGGGGCTCGGGCCGGGACCGCAACGAGTCGGCGGCGGCGGCCACGGCCTGGCCGATGTCGGCGTCGTTCGCCGCCGGCGACTCTCCCATGCGGGCGATGCCGGCGAGCAGCTCTTCGCGGTCGGCGGTCGGTCCGATCGTCAGGCCGCTCGTCGTCGAGATCCGGATGCTGGTGCCGCGGTCGAGCAGGCGGACCAGCTCCACGCTCGCCCCCTGCCCGGCGAGCAGCGTGTCCGCCGTGGTGTCGATGCGATCGTCGATCACGACCTCGACAGCCAGATCACTCGGGTCGAGGGCGGCGAGGGAGATGACGTCGGCGCCGGACACGTCGGCCGCCAGGCGCTCGCCATGGCCATAGCCGGGCGGGAGCCCGATGTCGATCGTGACCTGCGGGTAATCGGTCACCCGGAGCGCGAACACGTCGAGCTCGCCCGACGCGTCGGGGGCCGTCGGGGCGAGCGCCAACAGCACGGCTGCAAATGCCGTGCTGGTCGCGCCGCGCGCCGCGCCACGTTCCAAGGCCGCCCGCCTCATGCCAGTTGTGTAGACGCGATGACACGCCGTGTCAACGCGGGGTAC
Organism: Acidimicrobiia bacterium; assembly: GCA_013811855.1. GTDB lineage: Bacteria > Actinomycetota > Acidimicrobiia > Acidimicrobiales > Ilumatobacteraceae > JALZMG01. The sequence goes on along the minus strand of JACCUL010000315.1, from coordinate 1,173 downwards.
AATCGTGACCCTCAGAGCGGGAGGCAGCATGCGGGCACGCGACCTGGTACTGGCAGGACTATTCGTCATCGGCGGCGCGGGCCTCGGTGCGACGAACGCAATGGCGACCGATGCGGTCGCGGCGCGGGAGGCGACCGGCGTGGTGCGTGTCGTCCACGGACTCCGGGGGTTGGTGGCCGACGTCTACCTCGACGACCAGCTCGTCCTGTCGACGTTCCGGCCGGAGCGGTCCACCGATCCGCTCGAGTTGCCGGCCGGCCCGCACACGATCGAGGTGCGGCCCGCGGGGGCATCGACGGCGTCCGATCCGCTGATCCGGACGCAGGTGCGGATCGCCGACGGCTTCCAGGGCACGCTCATCGCCCACCTCGATGCCGCCGGGGCGCCCACGTTGTCGATGTTCGCCGACGATCTCTCGCCGGTGCCGGCCGGGCAGTCGCGCGTCGTCGTCCGGCACGTCGCCGCCGCCGGTCCGATCGATGTCTTCCTCGACGGCCGCCAGCAGGTCGCCGCGCTGGAGCAGGGCACCGAGACGGCGCACCAGATCGGGGCCGGCGACTACACCGTCTCCGTGCGTCGCGCGTTGCGCAATCGGCCGATCGCCGAGCCCGAGGACGTGGCGTTCCGGGAGGGATCGGCCAACTTCATGTACCTGATCGGGTCGGCCGAGCGTCACACGATCGGCTGGGCTGCCGTGGTGATCACCGACCTGCAGACGGCGCCGGCGCAGATCCAGACCGGTGACGGATCGTGGGCGCCGGCCGACGACGGTCCGGGCTCGGTGCTCGTCGGCGCCGGCCTGGCCGGGGTCGTGATCGGCGGTGCCGCGTTGGTCGCAGGCCGACGACGGCTCCTCGGTTGGAGCCTCCGTCGATAGGTGTGCGGCCCGCTCCTTTGTCACGGTTCGCGGTGGCTGCTTGGCGCAGCCGCAGCAGGCGGACCGTGACGACGGAGGCCTCGCCTGTCGGGTCGGTCTCCGGATGAGGCGCGCCGCCGTTGTCGTTGCGAGCGTGCTCGCTGGTGTCTTCGCGGCGGCCTGCGGGGTAGCGGCCGATCGGGCCGAGCCGGCCGCGGTGCCGGCGGAGGTTCCGTCGGGCTCGTCACCAGGCCCGCTCGAGTCACCGCCGTCGCCGCCGACCACCACCACGACCACCGCCGTGCCATCGTCGGTCC
>JACCUL010000268.1 GCA_013811855.1 Acidimicrobiia bacterium | reverse complement strand
CTTCGTGGTGCCGTACGGGGCTGTGATGTCCTCGACCCGGTGCCCGTTATAGGTGCGGCCGTTGCGGTGCAGGTGGTTGAGCGCGTCCATGTGGGTGCCCATCTGCGACGGGGCGTGGACACGCTCGATGACGAAGCCCAGGCCGTAGGGTCCGGCGACCGACTGGGGGGCGTCGAGTTCCTGGCGGAACGCCCGTCCCTCGAACGCCGGGACGTCCATGTGCAGGACGTGGGCGAGGTCGTAGACCCGGCCGCGACGGACCGCACGAGCGGCGCCGACCACGCTGTCGGCGCCGATCTCGTTCAGGGCGCCGGCTTCATCGGCGGCGCCATACCGTGACGGCCACCAGGAGTCGGTCACCGTTGCGGTCGTTGCGGTGTTCCCGTCGTTCATCGGTCCCTCCTCCACGGCTGGCTTGCGCTGTGATGTCCGATGAGCGGGACACGCGTTACAACTGGTTCGAGGATCGACGACGCGTAACGCCACGACGCCCGACGGGACGAAGTCGCCGACTGCGATGGAATGGAGCGCGCGATGATCGACACCTACGACGTGATCGTGATCGGAGCCGGACCGGCCGGCGAGAACGCCGCGGGACGCTGCGCCGACGGCGGGCTGTCCGTGGCCGTCGTCGAGCGTGAGCTCGTCGGCGGCGAATGCTCCTACTGGGGTTGCATCCCGTCCAAGGTCCTGCTGCGACCGGGTGACGTGCTGGCCGCCGCCCGTCGCGTCCCCGGCGCCGCACCGGCCGTCACCGGGGGTGTCGATGCCGAGGCGACGTTGGCCCACCGCGACGAGCTGACGAGCAACTGGGACGACACCGGCGCACTCCCGTGGCTCGAGGAGCGGTCCATCGAGCTCGTGCGAGGCACCGCCCGCATGAGCGGGGAGAAGGTCGTCGACGCCGACATGAGCGACGGGTCCATGCGCCGGCTGACCGCCCGGCTGGCGGTCGTCGTGGCCACCGGCACCGGCGCCGCGATGCCGCCCGTGCCTGGGTTGGTCGACGCCCGCCCGTGGGACAACCGTTCCGTCACCGCCACCAAGGACATTCCGGCACGGTTCCTGGTGCTGGGCGGTGGGGCGATCGGCTTGGAGATGGCGCAGGCGATGCGGCGCCTCGGTTCGTCCGAGGTCACCGTGATCGAGGCCGCCCCCCGGCTGCTCATCCGCGAGGAGCCGTTCGCCGGCGACGAGGTGCGCGAGGCCCTGGAGGCCGACGGCATCACGGTCCGCGTCGGGGTGGGGCTGACCGGCGTGCGTCGCGACGGCGACGGACCGGTCACCGCCATGTTGGCCGACGGGAGCGAACTGATCGGAGACGAGCTGCTCGTGGCGATCGGCCGTCGCCCGGCCACCGGTGACCTCGGCCTCGAACACGTCGGCCTGGAGCCGGGACAGTCGATCGACGTCGACGACCAGCTCCGTGCGACCGGCGTCCCAGGGGGCTGGCTCTACGCCGTCGGCGACTGCAACGGACGGGCGCTGCTCACCCACATGGGCAAGTACCAGGCCCGCATCGCCGCCGACGTGATCCTCGGCCGCGACGCCGCCGCCGTCGCCGATCACGCCATCGTGCCGCGAGTGACGTTCACCGACCCGCAAGTCTGCGCCGTCGGCCTGACGGAGGAGCAGGCCCGGGAGGAGGCCGGTATCGACGTCCGCACCGTCCGCCACCCGACCGGCGATGTCGCCGGCGCATCCGTGACGGCCGATGAGTTCCGCGGCACCAGCCAACTCGTCATCGACGCCGCCCGGCGCACGATCGTCGGCGCCACGTTCGTCGGGCCGGGGGTCCAGGAGCTGCTGCACTCGGCGACCGTGGCCATCGCCGGTGAGGTCACGCTTGACCGGTTGTGGCACGCCGTGCCGTCGTTCCCGACCGTCAGCGAGGTGTGGTTGCGGCTGTTGGAGACCGCCGAGCGCCAGCTCGAGATCACGCTCGGACTGGCGTCATGAGCGAGCGAAGCGAGCTCAGGCATGACGGTGCTTCATCGTCGCCGGCTTTGCGGCGACAGGCTCGTTGGTGCGCCGTGATCTCGGGTGGCTCCAAGCCGTCGCGTGACTCGATGGTGCGGCAATGAGCGCTGGGCTTTCTTTCGGCGGGCTGCTCGTCGTCAGCATCGTGGCCGTCGCCGCCCCGCTCGTGGCCGGCGCCATCCCTGGCGTGAAGATCCCCGCCGTCGTGCTGGAGATCATCGCCGGCATCGTCATCGGCCCGTCCGTGCTGGGCTGGGTGGAGGTTGACCAGCCGATCGCCGTGCTCGCGCTCGTCGGCCTGGCCTTTCTCCTGTTCCTCGCCGGCCTCGAGATCGACCTCCGGCACCTCCGTGGCGACCTGCTGCGGTTGCCGCTGATCGGCTTCGCGG
>JACCUL010000240.1 GCA_013811855.1 Acidimicrobiia bacterium | reverse complement strand
TTCTCCAACCAGGTCCGCTTCAGCCTCGCTGCCGGCGGGCCGGGCGAGGAGATCCTGCCATGGGCGCAGGCCGCCGGTCGGCTCGTGATCGCGTACAGCCCGCTGGCACAGGGGCTCCTGTCCGGGGCCTACGACGCACGCAACGTGCCGGGCGACGTCAGGCGGGGCAACCCGCTGTTCCTCCCGGAGAACATCGAGCGCGCTCGTGACCTGCTCGATGGCCTGCGCGACGTGGCGCAGGCGCACGGCGCGACCCCGGCGCAGGTCGCGTTGGCCTGGCTCGTTCGACGGCCGAACGTCGTCGCCATCCCGGGTGCCAGGACCGTCGCGCAGCTCGAGGCCAACGCCGCGGCCGCGGAGCTCATGCTCTCCGACGAGGACGATCGCCAGTTGAGCGAGGCCAGCGAGCGGTTCCGCCCCGTAGGCGGAAAAGCAGCGGTGCGCCGCCAGCGGCTGCGCACGCTGACCGGCAGGGGTCGGTGAGCGGGCGGTGCAACTCCGCCAACGCGCTGTGGCGCGCCGGGGATGGGTGGCGCTAGGGCTGCGGGAACAGCTGTCGGCTCGGGATCACCGACCAGGGCATCGAGGTGCTCTGCCACACCAGCCTCGCCTGGCCGAGTCGACCCGAGCCTTGGCGGAGCTCCACACGGATCGGGACCCTCGTCCCGGCGGTCAGCGCGATCGGCGCCGACGTGTAGAACGATGCCGCGGCAGGCGTCCACGCATCGATGACGAGGTTGCCGCCCACCCAGAGGCGGACGCCGTCGTCGGCGAGGATGTGGAACGTGTGGCTCTCCGTGAACTGCGGTGAGAGCTCGCCCTCCCACCGGACCGACCACGTCCCGGGCGCGACACCCGGGGCGGGGCCGCGCGTCGCGGGGACGTGGAGGAGCACGACGGGATCGATCCGCTCGACCACGGGCGAGGTCAGGTTGGGGTCGTCGAAGTAGGTGGCCGAGAGGCCGGTGCCGGCGCCCACCGAGCCGGCGCCCAACCGGAAGACCGCGAAGTAGCGGCTCTCGGCCGCCGTCGGTCGGACAATGTGCTGCGCCGCGCCGCCGTCGGACCACGTGTCGAAGGTCCATGACCCACCGGCCAGCGCCTGCGGCGACGGGGCACCGATCGTGCGCTGCATGTTCTGGACCGCCGGGATCTTGTGGGGCGAGGGATAGAGGGTGCCGTCGAGGGTGATCTGCGTGTTGGCCGGGCTCGCCAGCACCGACAGGGTCGTCGTCTTCGGGAACACGTCGCGGAACGTGGTCGTCGTCCGGCCGCCGGAGTCGGTCACGGAGAGTTGGACGCGGAACCAGACGTCGGCGGCGGTCTCGAACGCGCTGTCGGGAACGGTGAACGATCCCGACCTCGAACCGGGTGCCGGGTCGAGGAACGGGTGCGTGTGCGTGCCGTGGTGGAAGACGATCTCCCAATCGAACGCCGACGCCGGAAGCGCGCCGTCCTCGGGGTCCGTCGCGGTGCCCGCGTACTGGATGACCTGCCCGGCGACGTACCTGGTGCCGACCTGGGGCACGGTGATCGTCGGCGCCGGCAACTGGTTCGACACGACCGTCAGCACGGCCGGATCGCTGACGACGAAACCGGAGCCATTGCTGACGCGCACGGTGAACGCCGCACCGCTGTCGGAGAGCTGGGCGTTGGCGAGGGTGTAGCTCGGCTGCGTCGCGCCCAGGATGTTGACGCCGTTGCGACGCCACTGATAGGCGAGCGGCGCCTGGCCCTGGGCCTCGACCGTGAACGAGGCCGACTGGCCGACGCCGACGGTGACATCGTCGGGCTGGTTGGCGATCGACGGCGCGGTGCTGCCGGTAAAGGAGATCTTGGTGATCCAGCCAGACCCGCCCTGGGTGTTGCGGGTCAGGTAGTACAGGTTGCCGTCGGGTCCGAAGATGATGTGGGTCGGGGTGGTGATCCCCGTCGCGAAGGGCGTCGCCGTATCCGTGATCGGGTCGTAGGCCTTCATCCAGCCGCTGCAGTAGTCAGCGAAGAAGAAGTCGCCGTCATAGCCAGCCGGGAACGTGGACGTCGCCGGATCCGCCACCGCGGCGCCGATGATGGCGCAGCCCGTGTCGGCATCGGCACCGTGGCCGTAGGCGTACACGGGATCGACAAACCGCGCATCGCCATTGTCCGGCCCCTCGTAGTCCGGCCACCCGTAGTCCCCGCCCGGGACGACGTCGTTGATCTCCTCGAACCTGTCGAGCCCGACCTCCGCCAGCAACAGGCGACCCCGCGGATCGAACGTCCACGTGTACGGGTTGCGATGGCCTTTCGACCAGATGGCGCGGTACTTGCCGGTCGCCTGCGCAACGAAGGGGTTGTCCGTCGGGATCGACCCGTCGGCGTTGATGCGCAGGATCTTGCCGAGGTCCGAGGTCAAGCTGTGCGAGACGGTGACGCCCCTACCGTCATCGCCGACCGACACGTAGAGCTTGCCGTCGGGACCGAACTTGAGCACTCCACCCGTGTGGACCCCGTTGGGGTCGAGCGAGTCCATCGTGTAGAGGACCCTCTCGGTGGCGGGGTCGGCACTCAGGCCGTTCGCCCGGACCACGAACCTGCTGATCACGCCGTGGATCGTGGGTGTCGGCCGGTGGTAGTAGACGTACACGTACCGGTTCGTGGCGTAGGCCGGGTCGAAGGCGATGCCGAGCACGCCGCGGTCCGACGTGCTCGACACGTTCAGGCTGAGGTAGGGGGTTGCGCTGACCGAGCCACCGTGGAAGATCTTGATCTTGCCGGTCTGCTGCGAGATGACGATGTGGCCCTCGGGGGTGAACGCCATGAGGGTCGGCGCGAAGATGCCGCTGTTGGCGATCACCGTTGTGACGAACCCTGCCGGCGGTGTCGTGGCCGCCGCGCCCAGCGTCGGAGCCGCCGCGGCGCCCACCGTCGTAGCGGGCACGACGACCGCCAGTCCGGTTGCGAGCGCGATGAACGCCTGACCCATGTGCCTCATGATTTTGACTCTAATCCGGCGGGCCAAAGTCAGAAACCAGCGGTGCAACGGCAGACGGATCGACGGCGAACGCAGCCGAGCACATGGGCCGTCCTGCGAGAGTTGTGGCCCGGCCCACGGTCCAGCCCGTCGGGAAGGCGATGATGAGCCAGGCGTTTCCTGCCCAATGCCCAGCGGTGTGACGGTCTGGTGGAGCCGTCGGTGGTCGAAGTCAGCCGGTCAGCTGGTCGCGATCGCGCGCCGCTTCTGGTGGCCGACCGCGCTCATCACGAGCCTCACCGCTCGGGGACTGATCGCTTTGACCATGTGAGCAGGTCGGAGCGGGCGGTTGCACGATGGCCGACTCGCTCGTTGCCGGCCCGCGCGATCGGGGCCGATGACGGATGTGCCGCGGGGAGGGCATCGACGGCCGGGCAACCGAGGTTGGCGTCTGGGAGCTCGCCGGCGTCCAGCTCAACCACGTGGCGCTCTCGCTCACCTCGAGCACCCGCCGCACCACATCGGACACGGGGCTCACCCGAAAGGGCACGCCGCTCCCGCGCAACTCGAGCGCCGCGTCCCACAGCCCCCGAAGCCCCGACGCGTCGATGAACGTCACCGCCTGCAGATCCAGCTGGATGTAGAGAGGGAGGTAGCCGCAGGCGTCGTGCACGGCGTGGCGCAGTTCGGACGCCGTGGCGATGTCGACCTCGCCGCTGACGGTGACGAGTCGGGCGCCGTCAGGCTGGGCGACGTTCGTGGACCGCATCAGGGTGCGCCGACGAGACGGCTTCCGACAGTAACGGCAACACCAGCGGGTTGAGACGAGCTCATCGCAACTCCAATCGTCGAGCGGAGTGCCGGAGTTGCCAAACGAACAACTCGTGGCGCGCCACGGGGCTGCGCCCCGCCGGGCGGTGAGACGCCAGGACTGTATATCGGCGAGACAGGACGGTCACCCTCCAAGGGCGACCCCCGCGCCCAATTCTGTAGAAGTGGGTCGATTTCACCCCTCCGGGTGAGATCCGCTGATCGGCGTTCCCGGTTCGACGCCGGAATGGGGCGTCGGGCCGGCCCTCACCGCAGCTCGCATCTCGTCACGGGCACGGGGGTCACGTCTGGCTGTCGAGCCGGTCGAGGTAGTCCACGACCCGCTGGTGGCCGCCGTGTCGGGCCCAGCCCTTCGGTGTCGAGTTGTGCTCGGTGTCAACGATGGTGGGATCGGCGCCGAGCTCGATGAGCAGGGTCACGATCGCCAGGTTGCCGGAGGTCCGCCTCGTGCAACGCCGTCGGGCGTTCAGGTCGAACCCGAGGCGCACCAGCAGCCGGATCGCGTCGGGCCGGCCCAGCATGGCGGCCCGGGCGACGAGATCGGTCCGATCCTGCATGACTCTGGCGAGCAGGCCGGGATCGCTGGCCAGTGCACTGTTGGGCGCGCTGGTGTCGGCGGCGAGACAGGCGCCGATGAACCGGGCGGTTGGGACGACGGCTGTGGGGTCGGCGCCGGCTTCAGCCAGGAGGCCGGCGATCGCCAGGTTGCCGTGCAGCACGGCTCCCTCGTACGGGCCTCGGCCCGCATAGCCCGGATGGGTGCCCGGTGCGTTGGGATCCATCCCTCGGGCCAGCAGGAGCCGGACCCGCTGCTCGAGCGCGGCTTCAGCGGCGTGCTGCAGGGCTTCGGCGGCGATCTCGGTGGGCGACTGGTGCTCGTGGCCGAGCAGGCGATGCCACGGACCGCCATCACCCATGGTCGGCGCCTCGTGGCAGCGCTGCCGGGTGCACTTCATGCGCAACGACCTCGCCAAGGTCCCCAAGGCCTCAGCCGACATGGTCGCCGCGGCGATCCGCACGATCTTCGCCCAACCCGACGCCACCCATGTCCGCACCCAGCTGACCGAGATCGTCACCACCCTGCGACCACAGTTCCCCACCGTTGCCGACATGCTCACCGACGCCGCCGAGGACCTCCTGGCGTTCACCCACTTCCCGCTGGCGCTGTGGTCCACGAACCCGCTCGAGCGGCTCAACGGTGAGATCAAGCGGCGCACCAACGTCGTCGGGATCTTTCCGAACGACGCCGCCACGCTCCGCTTGATCACCGCCGTCGTGGTCGAGACCCACGACGAGTGGGCCGTCGCCGAGCGCCGCTACCTGTCCGAAGAATCCATGGCCAAGCTCAACGAGCCTCCCGCCGGCACTCCCGAGGAGATGACGCTGGGCATCACCGCCTGACAAGATCAACAACCAGCGACAGCGACCTGGCCAGGCTCACCACGAGCTACACCACTCCGCTCAGTGTCACGCTTGCGCCCGTGCTGCTGGTTCGCTCAACCACTCCGTGCCCGATTAGTGGCCAGGTCCCGCTTTGCGGCCAGCAGCACGATGTGGACCGGCCGGCGTGGCTTGATAGGAGACTGGCGTCGCCTCCACTGAGGTGTGCCCACCGACCGGTCCTGTCACCGTTCAACCCATGAAAGGCAACAGGACCATGATCATGCTCGGAATCGACGCGCACAAGCGCACCCACACCGTCGTCGCAGTCGACGACCTCGGCCGACAGCTCGGCACACGAACAACGAACGCGACCACGACCGCTGAGCACCTGGCGATCATCCGGTGGGCCGACCGATTCGGATCGCAGCGCTCGTGGGCGGTCGAGGACTGCCGGCATCTGTCCCGCCGACTCGAGCGAGACATGCTTGCCGCTGGAGAACGGATCGTGCGCGTCCCTCCCAAGCTGATGGCCCACGCGCGTGACGCAGCACGGACGTACGGGAAGTCCGATCCGATCGACGCGCTCGCCATCGCCCGCGCCGCCTTGCGCGAACCGCACCTCCCGGTTGCTCACCTCGACGACGTTTCCCGCAAGCTGCGTCTGCTGGTCGATCACCGAGAAGACCTGGTAGCGGAGCGGACGCGGCACATCAACCGGCTCCGTTGGCATCTCCACGAAATCGACCCGACGTGGGATCCGAGTCCGCGAGCGTTCACCACGTTCAAGCACCTCGCGATCGCCGAGCAGCGTCTCCGCGCGCTGGACACCGTCGTCGCGCGCATCGCGCTCGATCTCGTCGGACGGATCCACGCGCTCACGGTCGACATCAAATCCCTCGCTGCGGAGCTCGAGGAGCGAACCGTGAAGACCGCACCGTCCCTGCGCAAGATCCACGGCATCGGCCCGCTCGCTGCCGCCAAACTCGTCGGCGAAGTCGCCGGGATCGAACGATTCCGGAGCCGCCACGCGTTCGCTCGACACAACGGCACCGCACCGTTACCGGTCTGGTCCGGTAACCGCGAACGGCACCGGCTCAGCCGCACCGGCAACCGTCAGATCAACGCCGCGATCCACCGCATCGCGCTCACCCAGGCCCGCTCCTACCCCGACGCGATCGCGTTCATCACGCGCCGCGTCGAAGCCGGCAGCAACGGCAAAGAAGCCATCCGCAGCCTGAAGCGACGCCTCTCCGACGTCATCTGCCGCGCCATGCTCGCCGACGCCGCACACCTCCGCGAGCAGCAATCACACGTCGCGGCTTGACATAGGAGAAGGGGGACTCCAACGGCCGCCGCTCGCCCTCGCCGCGTGCGGCGGCGGAGATGACGACTCGACAGTGATCGACCCACCGATCACCGAGACGGTCACGACTACGCCAGACACTGCACCCGGCACAAGCCTGGCTCCGACGACCGCCGCGGCCGTAATAACTACAGCCCCGACCACATACGCGCCGTCCACCACGGCAGTGCCGACCACCTTGCCACCGACCACCGAGGCGCCGACGACCACGCTGGACCCCGTCGACGAAGTCATGTCCGAGTTCGCCCCACTCTTCGCCACCGCAAACCCGGCCGGACGCGATCTGTTCGCCAAGGGATCGCCAGCGTTCCTCTACTACGACGCCCTGGTGCTACTCCGTCAGTTAACGTCGTTTCCAGACTCGGGCGCATCCACGATCAACGGGGGCATCCGCACGAGCGATGGCATCGTCCTCGACGAGGTCGCGTTGAACGAGCGTGGCCAGATCGTCAACATGAACCGAAAGGGGCCACCAAACCCTCCGCCACAGCCTGACCGCCGGCTCCGGTCGGCACGTGGCGTGGCGCTGCGATTGGCCCGATGGCCCCCACCACTGGATCACCGCGGTGTACCGGCGGACGAGCGGCACCGGCTGCCCGGTCGCTGGACGTCGACGACGCCGAGCTGTGCGCTGATCACCGATACCGCTAGTCACGCTTGACGCGAATCAGCCTCGGGGTCCGCCCCCAGGCCGGATCCCTCGTCACCGCCATGTGAGTCTTCGCCGGGGGTTTACGTCCGCCAGCCCGACCGTTTGCCATGAGCGCTCAAACCTCGCGTGCAATGCTGTAGGT
>JACCUL010000233.1 GCA_013811855.1 Acidimicrobiia bacterium | reverse complement strand
CTGCTCCGACGACGGCTGACGGCGGCACCGCGTACCCTGGCCCGACACCGTGCGGGTGTAGCTCAACGGCTAGAGCCCCAGCCTTCCAAGCTGGTGGTGCGGGTTCGATTCCCGTCACCCGCTCCATACGAAGCCCCTGCTCATCGGCTCAGAGTCGGTTGCGCACGGTGGCGACTGACACGGCTCTAACACGAGCGTGACACAGCGCGTCAGCCGGCGCCCTTCAACACGCGCAGCGTCGGCCGCTCCGAGCGGCCCGCGATGAGGTCATCCATCCGCTCGGCAATCACCCGGTCACGCTCCGCGGTCGCGTGCTGGTACCTGAGAGCGGCCGCCGGCGAAGTGTGACCGAGACGGCTCATCAGCTCCCTCGTGCTCGCCCCGGCCGATGCCGCGAGCGTGTTCGCGTAGTGCCGCAGGTCGTGCAGGTGAAGATCCGGCCGGCCGGCCTCGTCTCGCGCTCTGCTCCACACCTTGTTGAAGTTCGACCGGCGCAGTACCGCTCCCTTCGCCCCGACGAACACGAGCGCGTCGAGATCGACGCCGACGAACTGCTCAAAGTGGTGCTCGAGCTCGCCCACGAGCATCAGCGGAATCGCCACCGACCGCACGCCGGCCGCCGTCTTCGGCGGGCCGTCGACGAGCACGCCGTCGACCTCGACGAGTTGACGTGCGACGTGCACAATGCGCTCGGCGAGGTCGACATCGCGACGGCGGAGGCCGACCAGTTCGCCCCAGCGCAGCCCGACGAACGATGCCGTCAGCACGAGCGCCCGAAATCGGGCGTCGATCGCGTTGGCCAGCTGCCAGACCTCGTCGCGTGTCGGCAGCGGCCGCTCAGGGGCCCGCTCGACGCCGGCTCCCGCCACGCGGCACGGGTTGCGCAGAATCAGCTCGTCCTCGACGGCCGTGGCCATCATCGCCCGCAGCAGTCGGTACGCCTTCGCCGGCGCGGTCGATCCGGTCAGGCCGTTGTGCCACTGGCGAACCGCCGCTGGGGTCACGTCACGCAGCCGGAAGTGACCGAGTGTCGACACGACGTGCCCGGCGAACAGCTGCCGGTACAGGCCACGCGTGCGAGCTCGCAGCGGCGCGCCATCTCGTCCGCGCCGCGTTTCGATCCACCGTTCGCCGAAGGCTCGCACCGTGACGTCGCCGGCGGCTCGGTCGACGTAGGCGCCGAGTGACTTGGCGTGCTCGGCGGACAGCAGGAATTGTTCGGCGTCGACCTTGCGCTCGAACGTACGCGTCCGGCTCGCCCCGGCCGGCGTGCGCCAGCGCGCCCGGTATCGGGACCCTTTCGGCGCCTTCGACCCGGCCGGCAACCGCCGACCGTCCACCGTGACAATGTCGATGCTGGCCACGTCAACCCACCTTCCCGCGCCGGCCCTGACGGGGCAGGAAACCCCGTGCCCGCGCCTCTCTGATCCAGTAGTGCACCGTCGTCTCCTTCTCGACACGGTTGACCTCAGCGATCACCTTCGCCGGTGCAGTCGTACGAGCGAAGAGTTCGCTATAGACGCGGGCGACCTCGCGGAAGAAGTCGTCACTGCGATGCCCGCGGTGGTTGTTCGCTCCGTCGATCGTCGCGTCCGGAATCCTCACCTCTGTCGTCCAGTCATCATCACTCGGCGATGACGGAACCGGCAGCGGTGATTCCACGCCAGAACCCGGCACCTGGGAGAAGTACATCGACGTCCACCAGTCCTGAGGCTCCCAGTCGAGCGTGCGCCCCAGCCCCGACTTGAACCGTTCAGCGGCCTCCCGTAGTGGTTGCTGGCGCACTGGTCGACCGGCGCACTGGTTGCGGACCGTTGCGACGGATCGGGCGCAACCGGAGGGCACCAGCCTGACCGTACGGTCCGGTATTTGCCCTTCGGTCGTGGCCCGCCGCAACGCAAGTGCCGGTCGTAGCGCATCATCGCAGCGTGCGGTCGGTGCGGTGCCCCCCCAGGGGCTCGAACCCTGAACCAACGGATTAACCCCGATGGTTCACGAGATGTCGGCTTGCGTCTGAG
>JACCUL010000225.1 GCA_013811855.1 Acidimicrobiia bacterium | reverse complement strand
GTCAGACTCCAAGGTTCTCTCTGGCTGGTTGGTGGGTTGTCAAAGGACGCTGGCTCGGCGAACTACTCGCCGCGCACTCGCTTGATGATCTCGCTGGCGATGCTCTCGGGTACCTGCTGGTAGCTGTCGAACTGCATCGTGTACGTGGCGCGCCCTTGGGTGCGCGAACGAAGGTCGGTACTGTACCCGAACATCTCCGACAGCGGCACGGTGGCGCTGACGACCTGGGTGTGGCCCCTGGCCTCCATCCCTCCGATGCGGCCGCGCCGGCTGGACAGGTCACCCATCACGTCGCCCATGTACTCCTCGGGCGTGACGACCTCGACCGACATGATCGGCTCGAGCAGCACCGGCTTGGCCATCTCGGCGGCCTTGCGGAAGGCCATCTGGCCGGCGATCTTGAACGCCATCTCCGACGAGTCGACGTCGTGGTACTGGCCGTCGACGAGACTGACCTTGACGTCAACGGTCGGGTAACCCGCGAGCACGCCCGAGTCGAGGGCGGACTGGATGCCCTGGTTGGTCGGCTGGATGTACTCGCGCGGGATCTTGCCGCCGCTGATGGCGTCGTCGAACTCGTAGCCGTTGCCGGGGTTCGGCCGCAGCGTGATCTTGACGACGGCGAACTGGCCCGAACCGCCGGTCTGCTTGATGTGCCGGTACTCCACCGAGTCGACCTGCTTGGTGATCGTCTCGCGGTAGGCGACCTGCGGCTTGCCGACGGTGGCCTCGACGGTGAACTCCCGCTGCATGCGGTCCACGAGGACCTCGAGGTGCAGTTCGCCCATGCCGGAGATGACGGTCTGGCCGGTCTCGTGGTCGGTGCGGATGCGGAACGTCGGGTCCTCGTCCGACAGCGACTTCAGCGCCTTGCCGAGCTTGTCCTGATCACTCTTCGTCTTCGGCTCGATGGCCACGTGGATGACCGGCTCGGGGAACTCCATGCGCTCGAGGATGATCGGGTCGGAGCGGTCGCACAGCGTGTCGCCAGTGGTGGTGTCCTTGAAGCCGAGCCCGGCCACGATGTCGCCGGCATAGGCGACGTCGAGGTCTTCGCGCTGGTTGGCGTGCATGAGGAGGATGCGACCGAGGCGCTCGCGCTTCTCCTTGATCGAGTTGTAGACCTCGTCGCCCTTGTTGACCGTGCCGGAGTAAACGCGGAAGTAGGTCAGCTTGCCGAACGGGTCGGACACGATCTTGAACGCCAGTGCGGCGAACGGCGCCTTGTCGTCGGGCTCGCGGGTCACCTCCTCGTCGCCGCGCAGGTTGGTGCCGGGCGTCGGCGGGATGTCGAGCGGGCTCGGCAGGTAGTCGACGACGGCGTCGAGCATCGGCTGGACGCCTTTGTTCTTGAACGCCGAGCCGGTCAGCACGGGGACGAAGTGCCCGGCCAGCGTGCCGAGCCGGATGACCTTCTTGAGCTCGGCCTCGGTCAGTGGCTCGTCGGCGAGGTACCGCTCCATGACCTCGTCGTCCTCACCGCAGACGGTGTCGAGGAGCCGGTGCCGCCACTCGTCGGCCTCGGCCTGCTGGCCGGCGGCGATGTCCTCTTCGTGGTACTTGGCGCCTTTGTCGTCGCCGTCCCAGATGATCGCCTTCATCTTGACCAGGTCGACGACGCCGTTGAAGCCGCCCTCGGTGCCGATGGGGAGCTGCACGACGGCCGGGGTGGACTCGAGGCGCGACTCGATCATCGACACGGTGCGGAAGAAGTCGGCGCCCGTGCGGTCCATCTTGTTGACGAAGCACATCCGCGGGACGTTGTACTTGTTGGCCTGGCGCCAGACCGTCTCGGTCTGGGGCTCGACGCCGGCGACCGAGTCGAACACGGCGACGGCGCCGTCGAGCACGCGCAGCGACCGCTCCACCTCGATGGTGAAGTCGACGTGGCCCGGCGTGTCGATGATGTTGATGCGGTGGTCGTTCCAGTAGGCAGTGGTGGCGGCCGACGTGATGGTGATGCCGCGCTCCTGCTCCTGGGCCATGTGGTCCATGACCGCGGCGCCCTCGTGGACCTCGCCGATCTTGTACGTCTTGCCGGTGTAGAAGAGGATGCGCTCGGTCGTCGTCGTCTTGCCCGCGTCGATGTGGGCCATGATCCCGATGTTGCGGTATCGCTCCAGGGGGAACTCACGCTTGGCCATTGCTCGTCACCTTCACCAGTCTCGGAACACACGAACACCCAGGACCTTTCCCGGGTGGCACCGCCGGATCGACGATCCTACCGGGCCGGTTTGTGTCACCGCACGTGCGCCGATC
>JACCUL010000216.1 GCA_013811855.1 Acidimicrobiia bacterium | reverse complement strand
GCCGCTGAGCATCGGCACCGACGGCGCCGGGTCGGTGCGCTTCCCGGCCGCGTTCTGCGGCACCGTCGGGCTCAAGGCGAGCTCGGCCGGGTGCCGATCCACCCGATGTCGCCGTTCGGGACCGTGTCCCACCTCGGCCCGCACACGATGAGCGTGGCCGACGCCGCGCTCATGCTCGATGTCCTCGCCGGCCCCGACGCCCGCGACTGGACTGCGCTGCCACCACCACCCGCCGGCTGGCTGGCGGACCTCGACGCCGGCATCGCCGGGCTGCGGGTGGCGTTCTCGCCGACGCTCGGCTACGCCGCCGTCCACCCGGAGATCGCCACCGCCGTCGAGCAGGCGGTCGAGGACCTCGCCGACCTCGGGGCGCGGGTCGACCCGGTCGATCCCGGGATCGCCGATCCGCTGGAGATCACGACCGGTCTGTGGTTCACCGGTTCGTGGACGCTGTGGAACATGTTGACGCCGGAGCAGCAGGAGGTGACCGACCCGGACTTCGCCGCCCAGGCCGCGCTCGGCGCCGAATTGACCAGTCTCGACGTGCAGCGGCGCATCGAGCTCGGCTCGCAGCTACGCCAGTTCATGGAGCGCTACGACCTGCTCGTGACGCCTTCGGTCGCCGTGCCGGCGTTCGCGGCCCGGGCAGCCGGCCACTCGCCGATGACCCCCGAGTCGATGCTCGGCTGGACGCCGTTCTCGTACCCGTTCAACCTCTCGCAGCAGCCGGCGCTGACCATGCCCTGCAGCACGACGCGCGCCGGCCTGCCGATCGGAGTGCAGTTCGTCGGCCCGATGTTCGCCGACGCCGTGGTCCTGCGGGCGGCCACGGCCTACTCGCAGCTCCACCCCGTCCCGCGCCCGCCGATCTGACGTCGCGGGGCGTCCAGGACTAGGTCGTGCACAACGCCGTCATCCACTGGCGCAACGTCTCGCACGCCCGGTCCGGCCCGACGGCGAACTTCGTCGTCGTCGTCCCGGTGTCGACGTCGTCGGTCATCACCATGCGCACGACGAGCGCCTCGACATCGGTGCCGTCCTCCGACATCGCGGTGATGTAGCAGACGCCGACGCCGCTGCGCTCCGGATCCACGGCGCCCAGCGTGGGCGCCCGCCCGTCACCCGCCCGTCGCGACCAGCGTCGCGCCGAGCAACGCCTCGATCGCCGCTGGCGGTGGGATGCCCAGCTCGTCGCGCAGGAGCGAGGCGTAGCGCCGGGCGTGGCGGATCGCCTCGGCCCGGTTGCCCGCCGACAGGTGCGACCGCACGACCCACGAGTTGGCCGATTCGCGCAGCGGGTCGCATTCGACCGCGGCGAGGGCGTGGAGGACCGCCCGATGCGTATCGCCCGCCGCCAGGCTGACCGCGCACGACGCCTCGCACAGGTGGACGGCCTCCTGGCGCAGCCGCTCGCGCTCGAACACCAGCCAGCTGTCCCAGCACCCGGGCAGCAGCTCGCCGCGCAGGTCCAGCAGGAGATCGTCGCGGGGCAGGTCCGCGGTGGCGCGATGCCGGCGGGCGGCCGCCCGCAACGCCCGGACGTCCACCCACACGTCCTCACGCAGACCGAGCTGGCCGACCGTGGCAACGAGCACGCCGACGTCGGGCCGGTTCAGCCGCCACAGCGCGGTGCGCAGGTTCGCCGCCGCCTTCTCGTCGGTCGTCTCCGGCCACAGCGTCGCGGCGACGAACCCCCGGACCAGCGGCCGCGGCTGCAGCGCGAGGAAGCCGACGAGCCGCTGCGAGGACTGCGGGACGTCGACCGGGTGCCCATCGAGACGCAGCTCGAAGCCGCCGAGGAGGCGAACTTCGAAGCGATGATCCACGGCGATCCTTCCCGACGGTGCGATCCTCGCCACACCCCTTACGACCCCGTCACTCGGTCGGAGATACGGCCTGGCCCGCCATCATGCGCCATCGCGTGGGACGGGTGCACCCCATTTCTCGACCGCAGGAAGTGTCACCTCGAGCAGCTCGACGTCATCGCTCCAATCGCTGACGACGACGGCGGCGTGCGGCGAGACGGCGGCCGCGGTCGCCCGCTCGGCCTCGACCGGTCGTTCGCCGGCGACCTCGATGCGCATCGTTCCCGAGGTGACGAACCACAGCACGAGCTCGGCGTCGTGAGGCGCCAGCTCGACCCGGCGGGCGTCCCCATCGTTCGGGTACGGCCGAGCCACGACGACGCCACCCAGCCCGCCGGTGGCGTCGGCGATCCCGGTGTCGCGGGCGACGAACCCGGGTACTCGCCACGGCCGCCAGGGCGCGTCGGCGGCGACGTGGCGCACGAACCGCTGGCCGTCGAACTCCCGCGCCGGGGCGCGGCGCGCCGTGGGGAGGGTGAGCTCGTGGTCGATGCTCGTCACGTGCTCGGCCGGACAGCCGATCTCGACGACCTCCAGACCGGGGGAGCTCTCGAGCACCCGGTGGCGGATGCCGGGCGGCTGGAGCACGCAGTCGCCGGCGTCGAGCACGAACGACGGTCCCTGGTCCTCGTAGACGACGCGCACCCATCCGGCGAGGCAGTAGATGAGCTGGAAGCGGATGCGATGGTGGTGGACCGAGTCGGGGACCGGGCCGCCGTCGGGGATGCGGATGTGCGAGGCGATGAAACGCCCGCCTTGACGGGACGGCAGCAGGTCGCGGTAGTGCATCCCGGCCCGGCCGACGTTCCAGCTCCCATCGCCCAGGTGCGACACCTCGAAGTGGGCGGCCACCGGGGGGACGACGAGCTCCGGCTCGCTCGGCCGGACGGCGATGACGGCGCCGCGGGGATGGTCGACCGTCGCACGTCGCAGGCGCAGTTGCCCGAATGGGCCGACGAGCACGGCCTCACGCGGGTCGTCGGCGGGGATGATCGACGCCAGGCGCAGGCCGAGTTGCTGCGTGAGGTGCTCGATCGTGGCGTCGAGGTCGACGCACGGCACGACCAGCTCGACGGCTCCCGCCTCCGGGTCGACCGGCGGGAGCGTCTGGCCGATGGCGCGGATCACCGCCGTCGCCTCGTCGGCGCGGTCCTCGGGCACGAGCACGTGGTCGTGGCGGTGACCGGCCAGCATGTTGGCGGGGATGCCGGCGGCCGCCAGCGCCCCGGCCACGGCGGCGGTCAGGCCGACGGCCTCCAGCGAGCTGTCCACGGTCAGCGTCAGCCAAGCGGCGACGAAGCCGTCGACGGGTGATCGGTCGGGCAGGATCTCGACGATGTGGGTGACCGAGTCGCCCTCGTCGATCACCGCCGCCGCGCCGTGCTCGATCGGTGTGTCCGACGGCGTCGACACGTACGTGAACGAGCCGGGCCGCCGGACCACGTCGATCATGGCCAGCATCGCCGCCAGGTCGTTGGAGCCGGGCGCGGGCACCACCGGAGTGTCGCGCGGTCCGTCAGGCCAGCAGCGCCAGCACCTCGCCGTCGCTGATCGCCGAGAAGTCCCCGTACCACTGGCCGACGGCACTGAAGCGGCGCGGCTGCAACGGGCACACCAGATCGTCGACCGTGGCCGCCAGCTCGGCGCACGAATCGGGCGGCCCGACCGGCACCGCGACCACCACTCGTGCTGCGCCTGCG
>JACCUL010000199.1 GCA_013811855.1 Acidimicrobiia bacterium | reverse complement strand
CCCTGGTGCTACGGCACGGCCCGGCGGTGCCTGGCCAACGCCCGCCGGGGGATCGAGCGGCGCGACCGCCTGACGAGTCGCCTGGCGGCCGATCCGTCGGCGGTCACGCCGGCGTCGACGGCCGACGTCGAGACGGACGCCGAGCTTGACGTCGCCCTCGCCGAGCTGAGCGACGAGGACCGCGAGCTGCTGCGCCTGTCGGCGTGGGAGCAGCTCGAGCCGCGGGAGATCGCGGTCGTGCTCGGGACCACCGCCAATGCGGTGTCGATCCGCCTGCATCGCGTCAAGCGGCGGCTGGGGGAGCGACTGGCGCGAAAGGACACCGCGGCCGCCGGACACGTGGAGAGTGGGCGCCGCTCCGGCGACCCCGACGACCGACGCGAGGGAGGAGTGTGATGGACGAGCTCGCCGAACGGCTCCGCCGCACCGACCCCCTGCCTCCGGACTGGTCGCCGCACCCACCCGACGGGCCCGCGGCCCGCTCCCTCCTGGAGGACATCGTGAACACCCCCCTCGAGCCGGCGGGCGCCGCCCCGGCCGGCTCGCATTCGCGTTGGTACTGGCTCGGCGGTGGCGCCGTCGCCGCGGCCGCCGCCGTCGTCGGCGTGCTCGTGCTGACGGCGGACGACGCCGCCGCGCCGCAGGTCGCCGTCGTCGTCGACACCGCCACCGCGCCCACACCGACCGATCCGGTAACGCCGACCACCGTCCCGGCGCCGACCGGCTCCGTGCCGACATACCAGCTCGCCCCCAGCGATCCGACGATCTCGATGTGCCTGGCGCTCAGCGAGTTTCAGCCCGATCCGTCGGCGGTCGCGTTCGGCGGCACCGTGACCGCGATCGAGGGCGACGCCGTCCGGGTCGCCGTCGACCGCTGGTACGCCAACGGCGACGCGCCCGAGGTGGAGCTGGCCGTGGAACCCGACATGCCGGTGGTGGCCCTCGACGGTGTCGAATTCGTCGAAGACCAGCGCTACCTGGTGTCGGTGTTCGACGGTGTCGTCGGGATCTGCGGCGTCAGCGGCCCGGCCTCGCCGGAGCTGGAGACGTTCTACGACCAGTGGTACGGCTGAATCGCTGGTAGCCATGATCGACAATGGCCGGTCCGGACGTCGACGTCGTGATCGTCGGCGATGGACCGGCCGGTCTCGCGCTCGCCGCCGCCGCCTCGGCGCTCGGGTTGAGCACGGTCGTCGTCGGCGAGGACCGGCCGTGGGGGGCGACCTACGGGGCGTGGCGTGACGACGTGCCCGACGTGCCCGATGCCTGCTTCGCCTCGATCGTGCCGTCGGTGGTCGTCCACGGCCACCGGCGGCACGCGCTGGACCGGCCGTACGGCGTCGTCGACAACGCCGCCCTGCGCGCCCATCTGGGCGACGGCCTCCGTCGCGAGCGGGCGACGGCCGACGGCGTGCAGCACTTCCGCTGGGGCAGCCGGGTCCTGACGACGGGGCATTCGATCGACGCGCGGCACGTCGTCGACGCCAGCGGGTCGAGCCCAGCCCTGCTGCGCCACCGCCCTGGCGATGCCCGGCGGCCGGTCCCGGGGCAGTCCGCGTGGGGCACCGTGGTGGCCACCATGCCGTCCCGCTTCGATGACGACTCGGTGACGCTGATGGACCTCCGGCCGCCACTCGGCGAGACGTCGCCGCCGACGTTCGGCTACGTGGTTCCGACCGCCCGCGGATGGCTGGTCGAAGAGACGGTCCTGGTGGCGCGACCGATCGTCGACCCGGCGACGTTGCGCCCGCGCCTGGCGGCCCGGCTCGGCACGGATGTCGCCGACGGCCCGGACGAGGTCGTCGTCATCCCGATGGATCGGCGCCTGCCGTGGCGGCGCGATCCGATCATCGGGTTCGGCGCCGCCGCCGGCTTCGTCCACCCGGCGACCGGCTTCTCGGTCGCCGCTGCGCTCCGGGCGGCGCCGAGGGTGGCCACGGCACTGGCCGACGCGACCGCCGCCGGCCGTCCCGACGCACGGTCGGTCTGGGATGCCGTCTGGCCCCGCCCGCTGCGATCGACGCGCCGGCTGCACAACCATGGGCAACGGGTCCTGCTGGCGCTCGACACCACTGAGCTGGCCCGGTTCTTCGACGCCTTCTTCGAGCTGCCGGTCGAGCGCTGGCGCTCCTACTTGCGCATCGACAGCCCGCCCGGCGAGGTCAGTCGGACGATGCTGGCGCTGGCTCGTCGACTGCCGTGGTCGATGCGCCGGCACCTGCTCGGCTGACCCGCCGTGACGCCGCCGATCGGCGGATCGCGAACACCCATCCGACCACGGCGCAGATCGAGAACACGAACCACTGCACGGCGTACGAGAGGTGCGGTCCCTCGGTGAGCTCGGGCGGCGCCAGCGGGGCCGGCGCGCCGGCGGCCTCCGGCGGGTCGGACGACTCCAGCTCGACGTACATCGGCACCACCTCGCCAGGGAGCTGCGCGGCGAGCCGGTCGATGTCGAGCCGCTGGGCCTCGGTCAGGTCGCCTTCAGAGGGGTCGGACACCTGGCCCCGACGACGCTCCTCGGACTCGCGCAGCCGCCCGACGATGGCGACCGGCCCGTCGGGAGGCGCCGCCGCGCTGGTTTCGTCGTCGAGCGGCACGAAGCCCCGCTCGACGAGCAGCACTCGGCCGTCGTCGAGCCGCAACGGCGTGACCACGACGTCACCGGGCCGGCCGTTCTGCGACCGGTTGACGACGCGCAGCTCCTCGTCGGCGAGGTAGGTGCCGGTCGCCGCGACCGGGCGCCACTCGACGGCGTCGGGATCGACGCCGGTCCTGAGCACGGCGTCGATGGGCGCGACGGTTCGAGTCAGCGCGTCGGTGACCTGGTCGTTGAACGCTTGGCGCTCGTCGAGCCGGCGCAGCTGCCAGAACCCGAGGTTGACCATCAGGACGACGGCGCCGGCGACCAGCAGGTGGAACCCGATCCACCACGGCGTGACGACGAAGCGGTACGTGGCTCGGGACGGCGATCGCGTCGTTCCGAGGCTAGGACCGGGTTCAGGCGCTTCGGCGGACCGGCGCACAGCGCCATGACGTCCGTCGGCCTCGGCCGCGGGCGTGGATGCCGGCAGCCTACGGGCCCGTGGGATGGCCCCTTGGGGCGCACGGGTACGGTCGCCGACGGTGACCGAGCTGCCCGACTTCCACCTGCCGCACGCCGAGAAGATCCAGTGGATGGTGGAGACCGACGGCTTCGCCGTCGAACCGGTGGCGGCCGACACGACGGCCGACCCACCGCAACCCGGCTACACGTACACCATCGGTTTCCGGGACCACGCCGGCTACCCCGACGTTGTCGTGTTCGGGCTGACGCCCGTTGCGGCCCGTGGGCTGATCGGCCTCGTCGCCGAGCAGTGCCTCGGCGGCGTCGAGATCCCGACCGACATCGAGCTCGTCGGCCTGCTCGACAACGAGCTGCGCTGCCGCTTCGCCCACGTCGACATGGCTGACTGGGGCCACCTGTTCGCCACGGCGGCGTCCTGGTACGGGACCGAGGACTTCGAGGTCGTCCAGCTCGTCTACCCGGACCGCAACGGCTTCCTGCCGTACGAGCCCGGCTTCGACCAGCGCATGCGCTTCGCCCAACCCGTCATCGGCACGGTCTGACGACATCTGGGTGCGATCCGTTCCACGGGCGCTTCTGGGCGCGCCAGCGTCTCGAGATCGAGATATAGCGCACCCAGATCAGGGTCGTGCGGTCAGGCGGTCTCCGCCTGTCCGCCAGGATGGGTCCTGTGCGCATCGTGTCCCTGCTGCCGTCGGCGACCGAGATCCTGTTCCAGCTCGGGCTCGGCGACGACGTCGTGGGCGTGACGTTCGAGTGCGACGTGCCCCCCGAGGCCCGCCAGCGGCGCATCGTGTCGACGTCGGCGTTACCCGAGGGGCTGAGCCCGAGCGAGATCGACGCCGTGGTCAAGGAGCGCATCGCCGCCGGCGACGACCTGTACCGGCTCGACCACGGCGCCTTCGCCGAGCTCGACCCGACGATGGTGGTCACGCAGGACCTGTGCGCCGTGTGCGCCGTCGACGTCAGTGAGGTCGACGACGCCCTGGCCTACCTCGGTTGTCGAGCCGAGGTGGTCACGCTCGACCCGGCCTCGCTGGAGGAGGTGCTCGAGTCGGTGCTGACCGTCGGTCGGGCGACGGGCACCGAAGATGCCGCCGCCGCCGTGGTCGCTCGGTGCCGGAGGCGACTGGCGGCGGTCGAGGCGATGGTCGCCGATGCGGCCGCCCGCCCGACGCTCGTGCTGGAGTGGACCGATCCGCCGTTCACCGCCGGTCACTGGGTGCCCGACCTCGTCACGGTCGCCGGGGGCCGAGCGGTCCTGGCCCGGCCCGGTGCCGACTCGGTCGGTGTCGAGTGGTCGGACGTTCGGGCGTGCGGGGCCGAGGTGGTGCTCGTCGCTCCGTGTGGCTACCACCTCGACGGGGCTGCCGAGCT
>JACCUL010000192.1 GCA_013811855.1 Acidimicrobiia bacterium | reverse complement strand
CCGGGGACCCGTCACTCGTGCTGCTCGCCCGCATCGGGCGCGTCGATCCGGCCAGCATCGACGACTACCGCGCCCACGGCGGGTACGAAGCGCTGCGCCACGCGCTGGAGATCGGAGCCGTCGCCGTCGTCCGTGACGTCACCGAGTCCGGTCTCGTCGGTCGCGGCGGGGCGGCGTTCCCGACCGGTCGCAAGTGGGATGCCGTCGCCCACCAGTCCGTCCGGCCGCACCACCTCGTCTGCAACGCCGACGAGTCCGAGCCCGGCACGTTCAAGGACCGCGTCCTCATGGAGGGCGACCCGTACGCGCTCGTGGAGGCGATGACGATCGCCGGCTTCGCCACCGGCTGCGAGCACGGCTGGCTCTACCTGCGCGGCGAGTACCCGCGCTCGCGCCGCGCCCTGGAACACGCCATCGTCGAGGCCCGACGCCACGGCTTCCTCGGCGCCGACATCCTCGGCCGTGGCGTGTCGTTCGACATCACGATCGTGCGCGGCGCCGGCGCCTACATCTGCGGCGAGGAGACGGCGATCTTCAACTCGATCGAGGGCTTCCGCGGCGAGCCCCGCAACAAGCCGCCGTTCCCCGTCGAGGTCGGCCTGTTCGGACGGCCGACGGTCGTCAACAACGTCGAGACGCTCGTCAACGTGCTGCCCATCCTCGCCGCCGGGGGCGCGGCGTACGCCGAGATCGGCACCGAGGGGTCGAAGGGCCCCAAGCTGTTCTGCCTGTCCGGCGCCGTGGCCCGGCCCGGCGTGTACGAGGTGTCGTTCGGCGTGACGCTCGGCGAGTTGATCGACCTGGCCGGCGGGGTGCGCGAGGGCTCGACATTGCAGGCCGTGTTGCTCGGCGGGGCCGCCGGCGGGTTCGTCACGGCCGCCGAGCTCGACCTGCCCCTGACCCTGGAGGACGCCCGGGCCAGCGGTACCACGCTCGGCTCCGGCGTGGTCCTCGTGCTCGACCAGTCCGTCGACCTCGTCGACCAGCTGACCCGCATCGCCGCCTTCTTCCGCGACGAGTCGTGCGGGCAGTGCGTGCCGTGTCGCGTCGGCACCGTCCGCCAGGAGGAGGCCGTCGTCCGCCTGTCGAAGCGGCCAGCCGGTGCGGACGCCGCCACCGACCTGGCGCTGTTCGCCGACCTCGCCACCGTGATGCGCGACGCCAGCATCTGCGGCCTCGGCCAGACCGCTCCGAACGCGATCCAGAGCGCCATCGAACGGTTCGGGGTGTTCTCGTGAACGTTGTTGAAGGTGTGCAGATCAGGCGGCGGGTGGCGTTGACGATCGACGATCACGAGGTCGAGGTGCCCGAGGGTTCGACGATCCTGCAGGCCTGCCGAGCCGAGGGGATGGAGATCCCGACGCTCTGCTACGGACCGACGATCACGCCGAAGAACGCCTGCCGCGTGTGCATGGTCGAGGTCGAAGGATCCCGGGTGCTCGTGCCGTCGTGCTCGCGACGCGTCGAGGCGGGGATGGTCGTGCGCACCGACACCGAACGGACGCGCCACAGCCGCCGGCTCGTGCTCGAGCTGCTCGGCTCGTCGGTCGACCTCTCGTTGACCGCCGACGTCGAGCGGTGGAACGAGCAGTACGGCGCCGACCCGGCACGGTTCGGTCCGCCGGGCGGGCCGCAGCTCGACCGCGACGACCGGGAGGTGGGCCACCATCACGAGCCGGACGGCACGACGGCCGAGACGGTCGAGCAGCCGGTCAAGGTCGACAACCCGCTGTACGTGCGGGACTACGCCAAGTGCATCCTCTGCTACCAGTGCGTCGACGCCTGCGGCGAGCAGTGGCAGCAGACGTTCGCCATCGGTGTCGCTGGGCGCGGCTTCGACGCCCGCATCTCCACCGAGTACGACGTCGAGCTGCCCGAGTCGGCGTGCGTCTACTGCGGCAACTGCATCCAGGTGTGCCCGACCGGCGCGCTGATGTTCTCGACCGAGCACGAGATGCGCGCTGCCGGCACGTGGGACGACGATCGCCAGACCGTCACGGACACGATCTGCCCCTACTGCGGGGTCGGCTGCACGCTGACACTGCACGTGCAGGACAACGAGATCGTCAAGGTGATGTCGCCGCCCGACAGCGGCGTGACCCACGGCAACCTCTGCGTCAAGGGCCGCTTCGGCGTCCAGCACGTCCAGAACCGGCCGGAGTGAACCCGGTTGCGACGAAGGGCGTATCGTCCCGGTCATGTGCATGAACTGTTTGAGCACGGCGGAGGCGGCGGCGGCGGGCGCGGCGTTCGTCGGCTACGCCCTGACGCCCCGCCTCCACCGGGCGCTGGCGTCGGTCGGCCTGGCCAACGAGCCCGACCCGGTGCGTCACGACGTCACGACGGTGTCGTTCCTGCGCAGCCTGGACCTCGACCCGGTCGAGATCCTCGGCGCCGACGTCGTGGCCGCGGCCGCCGCATGGAGGGCGCCTCAACCGGTGCGGGTCGGCGACGTCGTCCGCTCCGCCCTGCGCTCGGCCTCGGCGCGGCCCATCGGTTCCCAGAGCCTGATCAGCGCCCAGTAGACGCCGGCGAGGATCGCCAGCGTCGCCGGGAGCACGACCCACGGGTTGACGTGGGGCAGCGACCGCGCGGTGATCCACCAGGGCCCGGTCCATGACAGGTCGAACGGGTAGCCCCGCCGCTTGACGCCGTCGATCACCGGCTCGGCGATCAGGTGGGCCCATGTGGTCCACGAGATCATCCGGCACAGGCCGTAGAAGAACGTCGCCCGGTACAGCGCCAGCAAGCCCCGCTCGGGGAGCACCTTGCCGATCCACGCCCACGTACGGGCGTCGGCGGGGACGATCTGCGTCCGCCAGTAGTCGCGGGTCAGCACCCGCCATGACGCGAGCACGACGACCAGCCAGAACACGTCCATCACCAGCCCGAGGCTCGAGTAGTACGCGGCTGCGTCGAGGTACTTGCCGCCTTCGACCGTCGCCGCGTAGGCCCACGTCTGCACGGTCCAGTTGACCCACCAGAAGGGGAACAGCAGCACGGTGCCGACGGAGTCGTTGACGTCGGTCAGGGCGTGCGCGGCGTACCCGAGGAGGTAGCCGACGGCGAAGGCGCGGTTGCGCTTCCACAGCCAGAGGAACAGCGTGAACACGATGCCGACGAAGACGGTGTGGGTCAGCCCCATCCCCGGGAACCCGCGGTGCCACTGGTGCGGCACCGACGAGCCGTAGTGCCGTCCGTTGACGGTGATCCCGTACACCCAGAACTTCGAGAGGAAGTCGGGCATGAAGTCACCGAGCCAGATGCCCCAGAAGCTGACCTTGCCGCGCATCTTCTTCGGCAGGTGGGCCTGCACGGCGTAGACCTCGAACTGATGGGCGGCCCAGCTCATCGCCGGCTTCCTCGCCGCAGTCGGTCCCAGACGGCCGGGCCGATCACGACGACGGCGACCAGCCACAGCGGCCCGATGATCCAGTTCAACAGGAACTTCTGCCAGATCGAGGCCACGACGTACGTCACCGCCGCGAACAGGTACCAGAACACCTCCTCGGCGCCGGCGAGACGCCGGGACCCGCGATGGTCCAGGTCCTCGACCTCCGCCGTCATCGCCGGGACCTCATCGGTGCGGTCGGAGCCCGACCGTGGCGATGACGGGCACGTGGTCCGACAGCCGGGCGACTCGATCGAGCTCGTCGACGTCGACGGCCCACTCCGAGCGGACGACATCGAGCGTGTCGGGCACGAGGATGTAGTCGAGGCGTTGATCCGGGGATCGGCCCCGCCGGGATCCCGGCCGCCACGCCGTGTTGACACCGACGCCGACGCCGGCGGGGGCGAGCGACGACGAGTCGATCCAACCGGCCGAGCGGAAGACCTCGTGCACGGGCGCATCGGGCCCGTCGTTGAGGTCGCCGCCGACGATCGCGATGCGACCACGGGCATGCATCGCGTCGACCGCGTTTTGCGCCTCGAGAACCCGGTCGCGCGACGCGTCGTGGGGCGACAGGTGCACGTTGACGACGTCGATCGCGCCGTGTGCGTTGAGTACGGTCGCCGCCAGCCCGACCCGTCGCCGCCAGCTCCATCGAGGCGCTCGTCGGAGCACGAACGAGCGGACTTCCGCCACGTCGTGGGGCGAGATGATCGCCAGCCCCTCGGCGCGTGCCCCTGGTGGGCGGTGCTTGAAGCACCAGCGCACCGAACCCATTCCGAGCGCACGGGCCAGGCGCGTCGCCTGCCGCCGACCGATCTCCTGGATCAGGACGGCATCCGGCCGGGCGGCGACGACGATGGCGGCCACGTCGGCGACGTCGAGGCCCTTCGACCCCTGCACGTTCCACGTCAGCACCGTGAGCTCGACCGTCACCCGCACACCATTGCAGAGGTCACGGCCCAGCCGACGCCTCGTCCCCAGCGTTTGGGTCCGCACGGCCGAGGGGTACGCCGCCGGCCGTGACCAACGATCCGTACGCTGGTGAGCCCGTGATCCAGCCGACCCAGCCGGTCATCCCGGTGGTCCGGGCCACGTCCGTGGTCGCCGCACCGGTGCGCCGATCGATGGCCTGGCGGACCTTCAGCCCGGCCGCGGTGCTCGCCGTGTTGCTGGCCATCTTCCTGGCCGTCATGGGCGCCGTCGCCGTGATCCGCGCCGGCACCGAGGGTCCCCTCGACGAGCCGATCGTGGCGGTCGCCGGGTTCGACCACACGGCCATCCTCGGTTTCATCGAGATCGGCGCCGGGATCCTGCTGCTCGCCGTCGGCCTCAGCCGCGACCGGGGCGGCCTGCTGTTCGTGTCGATCCTCGTGGCCGTCGCCGCGCTCATCGCGGCCATCGAGCCGATCGAGGCACTCGCCGTCGAGCGATCGTTCGCCGTCCTGATCGTGATCGCCGCCGCGCTGATCGCCGCCCTGGCGGCCCTCGTCCCGACCATGTGGCGGACCACGGAGCACGTCGAGCCGATCTGATCGCCGGGGGGGTCGACAGGGCGCGAGGGCTCAGCGACCGCCGATGGCGACCGGCGAGGCCAGCCGGCGGGCGACGGCGGCGCGGATGTGCGCGTCGAACGCCCGGACGTGGGCCTCCACGAGCGATCCGGCGCGATCGGCGTCGCCCGCCCGCAACGCGTCGAGGATGGCGTCGTGCTCGTCGACCGCTTCGGACGTGTCGGCGACACCGTTGAGGTAGAGGTGCCACAAGCGGTCGCTCTGGGCGTACAGCGTGTCGAGCGTGGCGGTGAGGAAGCGGTTGCCGGCGGCCTCCCAGATGATCTCGTGGCAGGCCCGGTCGACGTCGAGCAGGTCGGGCGGCGAGGCCCGGCGCCGCCGCGCCGGGTCCAGGGCGGCCTCCATCGCCGCCCAGTGTCGCGG